>LUCD01000113.1 GCA_001593925.1 Candidatus Bathyarchaeota archaeon B26-1 | reverse complement strand
TGAACGTTAGGAGGAAGATAGCGGCCCTAGAGGAGGAGCTCGAAAGGTCGAGAACCCGCAGAAAGAGCAGTGGCCGCCACCTCTTCTCGGTCCCTAAGGAGGGAGCCGGCCAGATAGTCATCTTAGGGCTGACGAACGTTGGGAGAAGCAGTCTCCTAGCGGCCCTCACCAACGCCAAACCGGAGATCAACCCTGTTCCCTACACAACCCGGAAGCCCGCTTTAGGCATGCTCCAGTACCGGGACATCCAGTTTCAGCTCGTCGAGGCCCCAGCCCTCGTGGAAGGCTCCTCAGAAGGTAGGATGGAGGGCCCCCAAATCCTAGGGTTGGCTAGGAACGCGGACGGCCTCCTCCTCGTCGTCGACCTCTCAGCCGAACCCGTCGAGCAGTTAAGAACTTTGATCTCGGAGCTCGAGGCGGCTGGCATACGGATCGAGAGGCCTGAAGGCGAGGTTAAGATCGTTAGACAGCCCGGGGTCGGCGTCAAGGTTGTCGGTAGCGGGCGTCTGGTCGACTGCACCGTGGAGGATGTCCGCCGCCTCTTGATGGAGTACAAGGTTGCCTCAGCCCTCGTCAAGATACGTGGCAAGGTTACCCTAGAGATGATCGAGGACGAGCTCTTCTCGAGCTCCGTCTACAAGCCCTCCGTGATCTTGGCCAACAAGGCCGACGTGGAAGGTTCCGATCAAAAAGTCAAAGCTCTAATCGAGGAGGTTGGAGGAACGATTCCCGTAATCCCCGTTTCGTGCGTGGATGGTAGAGGACTGGAGAAGGTTGGGGAGGCCGTCTTCCGTATGCTCGGGATCATAAGGGTCTACTCGAAGGAGCCCTCCAGCAAGGAGCCCTCCGAAAAGCCCATAGTCTTGGAGAAAGACTCAAAGGCGATAGATGTAGCAAGGAAGCTCCACAGCAAACTCTACAAAAAATTCAGGTATGCGAGGATATGGGGTCCAAGCGCCAAGTATCCAGGCGAGAAGGTTGGACCTGAACATACCATGATGGACGGAGACGTAATAGAGATACATTGAAATGGACGGTTAATCCGGTTTCGCCGCCTACGGGCTTCACAGGTTCGTAGTTGAGATTCTGAGGGCTTCGAGTATCATCTTGCACCCCTCAAACGTCACCTTGTTCCCCCACATGACGTCTTCCCTCGTAGGCTCGATTATGAGGCCCTTGTAGAGTCCCCCAGGGTTCACTATGTAGAACGTCTGGATCACGAAGAGTAGGAGGTTGAGGTCTCTGCTGGAGAGGTTGCGTTCCAGAGCTCTGCTTTGAGCCTCGGTTAGGTGGACCCTCTTCTTAAGGGCCTCCATTATCCCCTCCTTATCCTCATCCATCAAACTCAACACTTCTTGGAGGGTTACACCCTTCTCCTTGAGGAAGTTCTTCAAGGCTCTCCTTAGGTCTATGTACCCCATTGGAGACATGGAGTCTCCCTCCATAGAATCTCAAGCGGTTTCCTCATTAATAGGTTTAGTTGCTGAAACCTCTATCGATGTTGGCGGCGCAGCTCACTCTTATATTGAAGGCTTACTACCTCTTTATTTGGGGGTGCCCTTTGAAGGAGAGGTTCTGGCTTCTGGACTTGAATTATGAGGTTAAGGAGGGGGAGCCTGAGATATGGCTCTGGGGCGTGAACGAGGAGGGGTCACGTATACTCGTGATAGATAGAGGGTTCCAACCCTACTTCTACCTCCTCCTTCAAGAAGGCGTCGACCCAAAAACGGTCTTGGAAGGTGTAGAAGCGCTTAGGAGCCGCCTCCACCCCTCGACGAGGATGGAGGTCGTCGAGAGAAAACTCTTCGGCAAGCCTGTTAAGGCGATCAAGATTTACTGTCAAGACCCAGACTCCATTCCTCAGTACGCGAATCTTCTCTCGAAGGTTGAGGGCGTGAAGTGTCCCCTCGAAGACGACATCCGATACTCGATGCGTTACCTCATCGACAACGACGTAACCCCCTGCATGTGGCATGAGGTTGAGGTTGAACCCTTAAGGGAAAGGCTGAACGTTCAAGCCGACAAGGTCTACTTAGCCAGGTCGAGGCCTAAGAAGATTGGAAGGGAAGAACCGCCAAAACTGAGGGTTCTGGCCTTCTCCGCCATCTATTACAGCCCGAAGGGTTCACCCAAGCCTGAGAGAAGCCCCGTCGCAATCATCTCAACAGTAACAAGCACGGGTGAAGAGAGGCAGATCATAGCCGAGAACATTGACGGGGATAAAGTTGTCATAGAAGATTTCATACACCAAGTCAAGGAGTTCGATCCAGATATCATAGTTGGGTACGGAACAAACAGGATGGACTGGGAGTTTCTCCAAAAGAGAGCCCGGAAAATGGAGGTTAAATTCACCGTAGACAGGGTTGGAGCTGAACCGCATAGAAGCGTCTATGGCCACATCTCGATAACTGGGAGGGCAAACATTGACCTTCTCGACTTCGCCGATGAACTTCCAGAAGTCAAGGTTAAAACCCTAGAGAACGTTGCAGACTACCTGGGGGTGATGAAGGTCAAGGACCGCCTCCTAATAGAGGACGTTGAGATCGCTGAGTACTGGGAGAACCCTGAGAAGAGGCCTCTCCTAGCACAGTTCTCGATGGAGAACGCCAAGTGCGTGATGGGAATATACGAGGCTCTGGCCGACTTCGCCGTTGAACTCTCCAAGCTTGTGGGTCTACCTCTAGACCAGATAGGGAGGGCCGCCGTAGGGTTCAGGGTCGAGTGGTTCCTCATAAGAGAAGCCTACAGGATGAGGGAGCTCATCCCGAGGAGGGTTGAACGGCGCTACAGACCCTACGCTGGAGGGATGGTTCTCAAACCGAAGCCCGGAATACACGAAGACGTGGCAGTCCTAGACTTCAAGTCGATGTACCCCAACATCATGATCGAGTACAACATATCGCCGGACACCTACCTAGACCCGTCTGAGCCTGAGCCTCCCCAAGGAGTGAACGTCGCACCCGAGGTTGGACACAGGTTCGTGAAGGCGCCTCCAGGCTTCTATAAGCGTGTCCTCTCCGGTCTGATCTCCGTTAGGGACGAGATCAGACGTAGACTCAGGAAGGTTAAGCCTGGAAGCGTGGAGTACAGGGTTCTAGACGCTAGGCAGAAGGCCGTGAAGGTGATAACGAACGCCACTTACGGTTACGCCGGTTGGGTAGGCGCCCGCTGGTACATCAAGCCGATAGCCGAAGCTACTACCGCCTGGGGTAGAAGCATAATCCTCAACACGATAGAGACGGCGAGAAGCATGGGTTTGGAGGTGATCTACAGCGACACAGACAGCATCTTCATCAAGTACGATCCGGAAAAGATAAAGGCGCTCTCAAAGAGGATCGAAGAAAAGATCGGCCTCGAGATAAAACCAGACAAAATCTACAAGAGAATATTCTTCACGGAAGCGAAGAAGAGGTACTGCGGCCTCCTCCCTAACGGCGAACTCGACATTGTAGGCCTAGAGGTCGTCAGGGGAGACTGGGCGGCCATAGCCAAGAACGTCCAGGAGGAGGTTCTCAGACTCATCCTCAAAGAGAAGTCCGTCGAGAAGGCTGTAAGGTTCGTCCAAAAGGTGATCTCAAGCCTCAGGGAAAGAAGAATCCCCTACAAGGACCTAGTTATATGGAAGACCTTGACGAGGCCCGTTGAGAAGTACGCCGTGAAGGCCCCTCACGTCGAGGCCGCCAAGATTCTCATGAAGGAGGGCTGGGAACTCTCCCCAAACGACAAGGTCGGATACGTTATAGTTGAGGGGCCTGGAAGGCTCTATAAGAAGGCTAAACCCCATATCTTAGCTTCGTACGAGGAGCTAGACATCGAGTATTACGTTTCCAATCAGATCGTGCCAGCCGCCCTGAGAGTCCTCTCCATGTTCGGGGTCACCGCAGACGATCTGAACCCCCCAAAAACCCCAAAAACCCTCTTCGACTTCTTGAAGAAGGGGTAGAGCCCGCCTATCCCTGAAAACTTCACTCCATTATGTCCTTGAAGGTCAACAGGTGGACGTTCAAGGGCTGTTTGATTACGTTAGAGATTCTAGCGGCCACCAAGTACTTGATCTTCCTCTCGCTCGCCATGTCGACGAGCCTCTGGGTTATGATCCCGTCGAAGACCACGGTGTCGACGCCCTCGAACTCCTTGAGTCTCTCAGCCAACTCGCTTACTGGAAGCCTCCCAACCCTCTCCATCTTCTCGTTTAGGAGTATGGCCTCCAACGTTCCCTCCAGCTCCTTCGCGGCCTCGACTATCTCCTTCGGCACGAGTACTCTAGGCCTCATCTTCAACTTCTTTCTTAACTCTCTGGCTGGAACCTTCTTCTCGAGGGCTTCCATGATCTCTCTCAGAGTTAGCTCCTCAACCTCCTTGCCCCTAGGCGCCCTAGCTATATACTTAACGTTGGTCACTTGGAGAAGTTCCTTCATTATGAGGTCTCCGCCTCTGTCGCCGTCCAGGAGGGCGGTCGCCTCCTTCTCCTTCGTCAATTTAACTATGGTCTGGGGTACCTTCGCGCCCTCCAAAGCTATGACGTTTAAGATGCCGTTTCTGAGGAGGTTAATAACGTCAGCTCTCCCCTCAACAATTATTATTTCCTTAGCTAGGTCTATGTTGGGGCCGGAGGTGAGCTTTTCAGGCCCGTAGGTCTCAGCCTTCGTAACCTTTAGAATCTCGGAGACCTCGCGGAAAACTTCCTCGGCCTCCGGCCTCACCTCTTGGTCCCACTTCTTCAGAATCTCTTTAGCCCTCTTGATTATGGCTTTCCGTTTAGCTTCCCTTACGTCCTCGATCTTCTCTAAGGAGACCTTAGCCGCGCAAGGGCCGATCCTCTCTATACTCTCTATACTCGCGGCTATGATGGCCGTTGAGACCCTGTCTAGGCTCGTTGGGATGATTATGAGACCTTCGGTTCTGTCTTTTTTGGATTGGATTTCAATCTCTATGCGGCCGATCCTACCGGACTTTTGGAGTTCTCTTAGGTCGAGTTCGGAGCCGAAGAGGCCCTCCGTCTGGCCGAAGACCGCGCCTATGACGTCAGGCTTCTCAACTACCCCCTCAACCTCGAATCGGGCAACTATCTTATACTTGATAGTGAAGTACTGTGAAGATGTCATTCCTCATTCAGCCTCCAACGTTCGGATTTAAA
>LUCD01000112.1 GCA_001593925.1 Candidatus Bathyarchaeota archaeon B26-1 | reverse complement strand
ACCTGAAAGTAGAACTCTTCCGGATTCATTTGTTTTCACCGTTTCTTCTGAGTTTTTCAGATTAAAGCCTTAATTATTATTTAAACCTTACTTTTTATCGGTTAATTATTAAGATTCCTCATTATTCACGGCGGGTAGAAGATTGATATTAATGTCTCGGTGTGGACGACGTTCGGATGCTGTTCAATCATCTCGTATATGATCTTCTTTAGATCGTTCAGCCCCTTTGCCTCTATTATCACTACCGCGTCGTATCTTCCAAGAACCGAGTTCGCCATCTTCACTCCCTTTATGCGTCTAGACCTTACTATCTCCTCTGATGTTCCCGGCTTCATCGTGAGTAGGACGAATGCCCTTATGGCTTTCCGGCGTAGGTCTTTACGCTTAGACACGGCTCTTCGGCTCCTCTACTCTGAGAGAGCTAGGAAGGTCTCGGTGTGGACGACGTCTGGGTCCCTCTCGACGAGCTTGTAGAGTATCTCCTTTATGCTATCGAGGTCCGGAGCCTCTATGATTATTATGGCGTCGAACCTGCCGTAGATGGAGTCCGCTTGAACGACCTCCTTAACCCTCTCTTTGATCCTCCTCACAACGTCCTCCGAGGTTCCCGGCTTCGTCTCCATCATCACGTATGCTCTCAACCCTAATACACCTCCCTCAAACCCTAATAATCGAGATACTTCATTATCTCCCATGGAGTTACATAGAGACAATACTGTCTCCAGTCGTTCATCTTATACTCTATAAAAGCGTCGAATATATGGCTTCCCAAGGTTCTGTGGATAACCTCGTCGCTCTTCATCTCCTCTAAGGCGTCCCTGAGGGTCGTTGGGAGTTCACCTATCCCCAAAGCACGTCTCCTCTCAGACGATAATTTGTAGACGTCCTCGTCGACGGGGTCTCCTGGATCGATCTTCCTCTTAACGCCGTCCAACCCAGCCGTCAAGAGGCACGCGAAGGCCAAGTACGGGTTGCATGAGGGATCGGCTGAACGGAACTCGATCCTCTTGTACGAGGCGAACTCGGCGCCCCTATAGTATACTGGAACTCTAACCATGGCAGACCTGTTCCTCCTAGACCACATTATGTAGATGGGGGCCTCGAAGCCGGGGACAAGTCTCTTGTACGAGTTCACTGTTGGGCAACAGATGGCCGTCAAGGCTTTTGCGTGTTCTAGGAGGCCGCCGATGAAGTATCTACCGGTCTGGCTCAGCTCTGCGTACTCGTCTTCTTCGTCGTACATGGCGTTCTCTCCTCCTCTCCACAAGGATACGTGGATGTGCATTCCACTTGCATTATCTAGGTAGACGGGTTTCGGCATGAACGTCGCGATCATGCCGTATTTCTTGGCAATGTTCTTGGCTACGAACTTGTAGTAGATCGTCCGGTCGGCGGTCTCGACGAGCTCACCGTAACGGAAGTCTATCTCTAGCTGACCTGCGGTGGCAACTTCGTGGTGGTGCATCTCAATCTGGAAGCCGAAGCTATCCTCCAGTATTGAAGCGACCTCATTACGGTACTCGATCGTCGTGTCTTCGGGGGGAGGCCTGAAGTAGGCTTCCTTCGGCCTCAAGATGAAGTGTCCCGGGGTTATCTCAGGCGATCTCGGGACTATTCTGGGGGCGCCCCACGAGTCACCCTCTCCACCCTTCGGGCTGACCCATAGGTCCCAAACGAGGCGGGTTGGGTCTATGGAGGAGAAGATGAAGTATTCCAGCTCAGGCCCGAAGTAGCCTGTGTACCCCATCTTCTCGGCTTCCCTTACGGCTCTCTTCGCTACGTAGCCTCGTGGACAGACCTCTGACGGCTCCTCACCGTTGTAAGCCTCGTATACGTCGCCTATTATGATCGCGCTCTTCTGCTTCTCGTCGTCGGTCCAAGGGATCACGGCCAAGGTTTTGGGGTCAGGCTTGAGTAGCATGTCGGACTCTTCGATCGATTTGAAGCCCCTCACGGATGACCCGTCGAAGCCTATGCCAGCCTTGAAGGCTCTCCCGGAGATGTACTCTCTAGCCGGAACAACAACGTCCTGCATCAGACCTCTCATGTCAACGAATGTGGAGTGAACCCATCGGACTCTACTCTTTTTGAGCTTTTCTATTGCCTCCTCTGCTGGGTCCGGATTCTCCATGGGAGACACGCCCATTCAACAGAATCTTGTTTTATCGTATTTTTGTATATAAAGCTTTCTGTTTTTTACATAAACATTCACTAATTAAGAAAAATTGTGAATAAACATTCAAGTAGGGAGGAACAACATTAGGATCATCGCTTTTCATAGTTTATCTTGGATGCGACTTCTTGGAGCGCCTTGTAGTATTCGCCGGTCTCAATCTTCTCGCAGAGATTTCCAAGAGCTTCATGGACGCTCTTGAAGTACTCTTTGTCCTCTTTTGTTAGGCTTCTATTCTGGACCTCTGACGCTCTGTTCCATATTCCGAGACCGGCTTCGCTTAGAGACCGATATAAAATTCTATGCTCAACCTCGATGAGGTCTGAGGAAACGTCCCAGGCTAGATCGATGAGGTCTTCTCCCACTCCTCTGATCTTGGGGACATCCCAATGGAGCATGTACCGTTCATTCCTTGTGAGAAGCTCTCTAAGCCTCGTCTGGATCGTTTGAAGTATGGGTAGGAACCTCTCCATTACACCAACCAATCTAATATGGAGTTGAATTAGCCTTTAAGTTTTGTTGTAGGTCAGGCTGATCTTGTCTTCCACGCTTCTACTTCACGAGTCGGAGAGCCTCTTTGAACTCTTTGGTTCCAGCCCTCCTTAGAACCTCGTATATAAGCATCTCTGTTGAGGAGATTACGGCTCCGCCCTGCCTCATCCTCTCTATTCCGACCGTTCTGTCCTCCTCTCTTCTCGAGGACGTTGCGTCGCTGACCACGTGGACGCCGTAACCCATGTCGAGGGCCTCTATAGCTGTCTGGCTTACGCAGATGTGGGTCTCGATGCCCGTCAGGATCAGGGTTTTCGCATCTAACCTCTTCAGGGCTCCTCTAAACTCTTCAGAACCTAAACAGCTGAACTCCACCTTTTCTATGGGCTTGACTTCTGGGATTAGCTCTTTGATCTCCCTTATGGTGCGGCCTAGACCCTTCGGGTACTGCTCGGTCAGAACGATCGGTATCCCCACGACCTTCACGAACTTTATGAGCCTCCGCACATTCTTGGAGACCTCTTCTTTCTTATGCATGTGTGGGAAGAGTTTCTCTTGGATGTCTATAATGAGGAGGACTGCGCCATCCTTTGATAGCAGACCCAAGGCTTCCACCGACCCAGTATTAGGCCCTACACAATATAACATTCCCGTAACGATTCTCCTTCTCTTGGCTTCTGCGGGAGACTCTTCCAGAGTGTCCTTTTAAATAGGAGATGCCAATTTTACTGTAGTTAGATCGTTGAGGTGATCCTTTGAGGATAGGTTTCCTTGTGGGTGGACAACTCGGCAACCTCAAGGAGACTGTTGAATGGGCATCAGCCAACGGGTTCAAGGCCTTGGAGATCAACGCCCGCCCCGGAAGCCCTCTCATCGACCCCGAGAAGATACTGAAACGCGGCGCCGGTGAAGTCAAGAAGATTCTGAAAGGCAAGGACGTGATTATCTCCTGCCTGACATGGTGTCCAAACAACATGGACCCAAACCTCAAGGTTCGAAGGAGAAACAACGAACACGTCAAGAAGATGATCGAAGCGGCCGTCGAGCTCGATGTTCCGGTGGTCAGCACATGGATCGGGAGGGTTCCGGGGAGCCTAGACAAAAACATGGAGGTCTACGCGGAGGTCTGGCCTTCCATAGTTGAGCACGCGGAGAAACACGACATCAAGATCGCGATCGAGAACTGTATGGGCAACATCGCCCATAGCCCATACATATGGGAGAGGATGTTCAAGATAATACCCTCGAAGAACCTTGGGTTGAACTTTGATCCTTCACATCTGATCTTCCAGTTCATCGACTACCTTGAAGCCGTTAGGAGATTCGGTAGCCGAATCTATCATACTCACTGCAAGGATACGGAGGTTCTCTGGTGGAGGCTCTCCTGGGTCGGCTACACGGGGGAGGGATGGTGGAGGTTCAGGATTCCCGGCCTCGGAGACATAGACTGGAAACGGTTCATCTCCGCCTTGCAGGATCAGGGTTACGACTACGTCCTCAGCATAGAGCATGAGGACCCCGTATATCACGGGGTTGAAGGCTTCAGGGAAGGGCTGATCATCGGGCTTAGGCATCTATCACAGTTTCTTCCATAAAGGATAAGGCGTTACTTCAGATTATTGGGTACGGGAATGAGTATCCGCCCTTATGGTATTCGCCCACTATCGGGATGTGCGTCCCGCAGTTCGGGCAACGCATGTCCTCTGTTATTCTCCACCCGATTATCTCGAAGCCGTATCTTTTTATCAGAGCCTCTCCGCAGTTCGGGCAGTACGTGTTCTCATACCTGTGTCCCGGAACGTTGCCGAGGTATACGTAGTTTAGCCCGGCCTCACGCGCCGTTTCATAAGCCTCCTCAAGCGTCTTTATCTCGGTCGACGGGATGTGATCCATCCTGTAGTCTGGATGGAACCTCAAGAGGTGGAACGGCGTGTCTGCGCTTAGGTTCTCCCTTATCCACGAGGCGAGCTCGCCTATCGTCTCCATCGAGTCTCCAATCTTCGGCACCACCAAGTTTGTAACCTCGATGTGTATGCCGTGCCGCTTCATCTCCTTGAGCGATTCGTAGATAGGCTCGACCGAGGGAACCTTGGAGAACCTCCTGTAAAACTCTGGGTCTCCACCTCCCTTGAAATCGACGGTGGCGGCGTCGAGGTAAGGCGATATCACCTTGATGGCTTCGGGGGTCATGTATCCGTTCGTTACGAAGGTGTTGAAGAACCCTTTCTCGTGGGCTAGACGGGCGGTGTCGTAAGCGTACTCAAAGAAGATCGTCGGTTCGGTGTAGGTGTAGCTTATGCCGTGGGCGCCGTACTTCTCGGTGAGCTTGACTACCTCCTCGGGGGGCAAGTCTCGGCCGGTGATCTTCCTCTCCTGACTTATAACCCAGTTATCACAGAATTGGCATCTGAAGTTGCATCCCACAGTCGCTATGGACATGACTAGTGCTCCGGGATGGAAATGGGAGAGAGGTTTCTTCCCTATCGGGTC
>LUCD01000111.1:1456-6630 GCA_001593925.1 Candidatus Bathyarchaeota archaeon B26-1 | reverse complement strand
AGCAGGGCTGGGCGGAGATCAAGATCAGAAACCGTAAGACTTAAAAGTTTGGATGGATACTGGTTGGGGCTGGGTCACTTGGGAGAACGTTCACGTCCTCAAAGGGCTGGAAAGGCTGTTTTAGTCCTTGAGGACGGCACATTCTTTATTGGACGTGGGTTTGGTAGCGTTAAAGAAGTCTCAGGGGAAGTGGTCTTCTCCACGTCTATGGTCGGCTATCCAGAATCCCTGACAGACCCCTCTTATCACGGTCAAATCCTAACCTTGACTTATCCTCTCATCGGAAACTATGGAGTTCCATCCTACGAAGAGAAGTTTCTCGGAGTCCCCATACACTTCGAGTCCATAGGGATAAAGGTTAGAGGCCTCGTCATCCAAGAGCTCTGCATGGAACCGTCACACTGGACGTCTAAGCGTAGCCTCGACGAATGGCTTAGGGACGAGGACATCCCGGGTATATGGGGAATCGATACCCGCAGGTTGACCAAGAGGCTTAGGGAACGCGGGGTCATGCTTGGAATCCTCAAAGTCTACGAGGAGGGTGAGGAACCGGACATCGACAGGCTACTCAGACGGGTTAAGGACGTTCCGGACCCGAACGAGACCGACCTAGTCAAAGAAGTAACGGTTGAGGAGCCGATCTTCTACGAGCTCGACGGTAAGAGGAGGATAGTCCTCATAGACTGCGGAGTTAAGGGAGGCATACTGAGGAACCTGCTTAGACGCAAGGTTGACGTCGTGAGGGTTCCCTACGACTTCTCCTGCGACGAGATCCTTGAGTACAAGCCTGACGGAGTCTTGGTGAGTAACGGGCCTGGAGACCCCAAGAGGTGTACGGCCACGATCGAGACTGTGAGGGAGATAGTTGAGGAGGGGATACCGACTATGGGTATCTGCTTGGGAACCCAGATACTTGCACTCGCTCTCGGAGGCAACACGTACAAGCTGAAGTATGGGCATAGGTCTCAGAACCAGCCTGCCTACGACCTAGAGACCGGCCGATGCTACATAACGACCCAGAACCACGGCTACGCTGTTGAGTCGGCCTCTCTCGAGGGGACGGACCTTAAGGTCTGGTTCATAAACGCGAATGACAAGACCGTCGAAGGCCTGAAGTATAAGGATGGGGTCTCCTTCGCCCTACAGTGGCATCCTGAAGCCTCTCCGGGACCATACGACACCGAGTTCCTCTTCGACGAGTTTCTGAGGAGGGTGGAGGCGAGGTCTTAGAGATGCCTAAGTTCGAGTGGCTTCGCAAGGTTGTGGTCTTGGGGAGCGGCCCCATAAAGATCGGGGAAGCCGCGGAGTTCGACTATTCCGGAAGCCAGTGCCTTAAGGCCATGAAGGAGGAGGGGATCGAGACCGTCCTCATCAACCCCAATATAGCCACGATCCAGACCGATCCTAGGCTGGCCGACAAAGTCTACCTTCTACCTGTCACCCCCGAGTATGTCAAGAGGGTTATAGAGAGGGAGAGGCCCGACGGTATACTGCTCGGCTTCGGGGGGCAGACGGCCCTGAACTGTGGAGTTCAACTCGCCAAGAAGGGCATACTAGAGGAGTATGACGTCAAGGTTCTGGGGACGCCGATAAGGGCTATAGAGGAGACCGAGGACAGGGAGCTCTTCAAGAAGGCTATGACCAGGACAGGTATACCCGTTCCTAGGAGCGACTCCGCAACATCGGTTGACGAGGCCCTAAGGATAGCAGATGAACTCGGATACCCTGTCATGGTTAGGGTTGCATATACGCTTGGAGGTAAAGGCTCAGGTGTAGCCTACAACAGGGACGAACTCAAGAGGTTGGCAAGCGTAGCCTTGACCCAGAGCATGATAAGGCAGATTCTAGTTGAGGAGTACATTGGGCACTGGAAAGAGGTTGAATATGAGGTTATGCGCGACTACGAGAACAACTCTTTGACCGTCTGCAACATGGAGAACTTCGACCCTATGGGCGTCCATACAGGAGACTCCATAGTTATAGCTCCATCCCAGACGTTAACGAATAGAGAGTACCACATGCTCCGCTCAGCCTCGATAAAGATAGTTCAGAGCCTAGGGATAGTTGGGGAGTGCAATATACAGTGGGCTCTCCACCCCAGGTCTGAGGAGTACAGGGTTATAGAGCTGAACGCTAGGATGTCGAGGAGCTCAGCCTTGGCCAGCAAGGCGACCGGCTACCCACTCGCGTACATAGCGGCGAAGCTGGCGATCGGCTATCTCCTCCCGGAGCTGATAAACAGGATCACCGGGGTAACGACGGCTTGTTTCGAGCCTGCACTAGACTACATAGTCGTCAAGATTCCGCGTTGGGACCTACGTAAGTTCAGGAACGTGGACCCGCATCTCGGCCCCCAGATGAAGTCCGTCGGAGAAGTCATGGCGATCGGGAGAAACTTCGAGGAGGCGTTACAGAAGGCTGTCCGTATGCTCGACATCGGGAAGGCAGGCCTCGTCTTGAACGGCGATGAGGACCAACCTGAACCCGTAGAGAGCATAAAGGATGAGTTGAGGAACCCAACCGATGAGAGACTCTTCAAGATCGTTAAAGCCATGAAGATGGGCCTCTCCGTTGAGGAGATTTATAAGCTCAGCGGGATCGACCCATGGTTCCTCAACAAGATAAAGAACATAATCGAGATGGAGGAACGGCTGAAGGCCTTGAGGGGGAGAAAACCCGACGGCGACTTCGTGGAGACCATTCGTGAGGCTAAGCGCTTAGGCTTCTCGGACATCCAGATAGCTAGGGCCCTCGGCTTGACGGAGCTCGAGGTGAGGGCCCTAAGGAAGAGGTTTGGGGTGACGCCCGTTGTGAAGCAGATCGACACGCTCGCGGCTGAGTGGCCGGCTCAAACGAACTACCTATACCTAACATACCATGGAGATGAGGACGACATAGACTTCAGCTCGCGCAGAAAGAAGGTGATAGTTTTAGGGGCTGGAGTCTTCAGGATCGGGTCAAGTGTCGAGTTTGACTGGAGCGGCGTCAACACCGTCTGGGCCTTGAAGAAGCAGGGGGTTGACGAGGCGATAATGATCAACTATAACCCTGAGACTGTCTCGACGGACTACGACATATCAGACAAACTATACTTTGAGGAGCTGACCTTAGAGCGCATCTTGGACATATGCGATAAGGAGCGGCCTATGGGGGTTGTAGCAAGCGTTGGAGGCCAGATTCCCAACAACTTGGCCTTGAAGCTCGCCAAGTCCGGCGTTAGGCTTCTGGGGACATCTGGCGAGAGCATAGACTTGGCTGAGGACAGGTCTAAGTTCAGCGCCCTCCTCGACCGTCTGGGCATACCTCAACCCGAATGGAGCAAGCTCACGACGATAGAGGATGCGGAGAGGTTCGCCGAGGGGATAGGCTACCCGGTTCTAATCCGCCCGAGCTACGTTCTCTCCGGATACGCTATGAGAGTTGCGTACAGCCGCAGAGAGCTTAGGGAGTACCTAGAGCTGGCGGCAAGCGTCTCGCCTGAACATCCAGTTGTCATCTCAAAGTTCGTGGAGGGAGCGAAGGAGGTTGAGGTGGACGGGGTCTCAGACGGCGAAGAGACCCTCATAGGCGCCATCATAGAGCATATTGAGCAAGCGGGAGTCCACAGCGGAGACGCCGTTATGAGCATACCGCCCCAAACATTGAGCACCGACGTGACCGAGAAGATAGAAGAGTACTCGCGTGCGATAGCGAGGGCTCTCAAGATTAAGGGCCCCTTCAACATTCAGTACCTCGTTAAGAACGGGGAGGTCTCGGTTATAGAGTGTAACCTTAGAGCCTCGAGGAGCCTGCCCTACGTCAGCAAGACGAGAGGCATCAACCTTATAGAGGTCTCGACCGCCATAATGCTCGGGAAGAAGCTCAGGGACCTCGGGATAAAGGAGCCTCCTCCAATCCTGCATGTGGGAGTGAAGGTTCCCCAGTTTAGCTTTATGCGTCTAAGCGGAGCTGACCCGACATTAGGCGTCGAGATGCTGAGCACAGGTGAGGCCGCGTGTCTGGGAGAGAACTTCGCCGACGCCCTCTCCAAGGCCCTTGAGGCTGTTGAGTTCACGTTGCCGAAGCCCGGCGGCTCCGTCCTTATAACGGTCGGCGGAGACGTGATGAAGAAGAAGATAATTCCCATCGCAAGGGTTCTGAAGAGTTTAGGATTCAAGACCTACGCCACGGAGCATACTGCGGAGGCTCTCCGTGAGGCGGGCTTCAACTCCATAACGGTTCTCCATAAGGTTAAGGAGCCGGAGAAGAAGCCTAACATACTCGACTACCTCCTAAACAGGAAGATAGACCTTGTGATAAATATACCCCTAACGAACGCTTCGAACTGCCCCAAGGATATACTTGAAGACGAGTACACAATCAGGAGATTAGCCGTCGAGTTCAATATACCGGTCGTAACAACCTTAGAGCTGGCGTCAGCCCTCGTAAGGGTCCTCAAGTACAGGGTGAAGAGCGAACCCGTCATACGCTCTCTAAACGAGTACATGGACAGCCTACCATACAAATACTGGTAGGACCCTCCACGCCTTACGCATACACCTGTCTACAACTTCACCGCATATCTCACATACGGGCATGACGCCGTCCCCTTCCAGTCTAACTACCTAATTTTTATCTCTGTTTGTTGACCGTTTTTCTTTGATCTCCTTCTCTACGAGCCTGGTTTCCTTTAGGAGCCTCCGCATCTTTCCTCTTATCTTCTAGGGGCAAATTGATAAGCCGATAAATCAATTTTGATAGACTATCTTGTTATGGGGTTTATTATTTGGAAGTATTCTCTGACATGGGGTTGGAGAATATAAATCAATATTGCACTATTCAGGAGTGAGATTAGGATGTAGATGAGGAGTGTTTGGGCTGTAAAGACGCCTGAGATGATCCATCCAACGTGAACAAGTAGCCCCGTAAGGGTTCCGATCAAAGCTGAAAACCAGCCCCATCTCCTACCCCTATAGAGACCCACCCCAATTATGATGTAGCCTACCGCCACAACAGTCGTCATCAGAGATACGCTGAGAAAGGTGATCAATCTTCCACGGAATAAAGCCGACGATGTGGCATGTATAATTAGGAGGAGCGGGAAGATCGTTAAAATTCCAATCACCACATAAAATATGGATACTATAACTACCCCCAGAGGCTTATCGGCTCGTCCATAACAATTTTTGCTTTTG
>LUCD01000111.1:0-1443 GCA_001593925.1 Candidatus Bathyarchaeota archaeon B26-1 | reverse complement strand
TCATTTATCAGGGCAGCTGCAATTGATGCGAATCCAATGAGTATGTATGTGAGTAGGGAGTATGGCAATGAAGAGTTCAGAGAACTAATAGCGGCCGCTAATGAGGCCTCAGTGGATGAGCTCAGCCAAGCTGATGCTATGAGGCCTCCTATCCATAAGCCGAGTGAGCCTCCTAATATTATGGAGATTATGGTTGAGGAAATCTTCTTCATAAGCCTCCTCTCAGCCAATTTAAAAAGGAGAATAAACATCATAATTGGGCAGATTAGATACCGGGCCTCATTAAACATCGCTACATTTATACTTACTTCAAATGTCGAGTAGCCACTCTCATGGAGTGTCATCGGGATGAAGGTTGAAGAAGTATCCATAAACCCTTTAATGAGACCGAGAATTAACGTGGCGGACAGAATCTTCCACTCAAACAGTTTATGCATTTAAATAACCTCCTATTGGAAAAATGTAATTGATTTTCTCTAATATAAAACCTTTTTAATTCTCTTCATCTAGCTTGGAATTCAGTCACGCTCTTTATTAAAAAGACCCGGATTGCGGATCGCTCAGACCGAACAATATCTTTACCTGTTCCAACTGGCCTTGGAGGGTCCTTCAAAACCGCTCCTTATACCCACTCCTTCGCCTCTTCTGGAGGCATCTTGGCGGACTCTGTTAGCCTTCTCACCGAATTCATGGAGGGAATCAGGATGATGCGGTAGGTCTAGAGGGGCATAAAGCTCTTAACTGTCTTCTCATCCAGCCTCTTAACAAGTTCTACAACTAGTTTGGAGGCGTTCTCAACGTCTTCTAGGCTCAATATTCCAACGTGGCTGTGTATATGCCTCGTCGGCACGCCGATAACAACGCTTGGACATCCAGTTCGACTTATGTGGATTCTCCCAGCGTCTGTGCCTCCCCGAATGTGGGAGAGCTGGAGCGGTATGCCGGTCTCCTCCGCAACCTTTATGACGAATTCCTTCAAGTACTGGTTCGGTATCATGCTCCTATCGTAGGTTATGAGGCTTGGGCCCTTACCCATCTTTGTGGGGGCCTCTGAAGGCTTTATTCCAGGGACATCTCCGGCTATATCAATCTCTAGGACTATTCCCACGTCAGGGTTGACGAGGTGAGCGACGGTCTGGGCTCCCCTCAAACCTACCTCCTCCTGAACAGTCGCCGCCCCATACACCGTGTTCGGATGTTTTATCCTGTCCTCCTTCAGCCTCCGGAGGGCCTCCATCATGACGAAGGCTCCTATCCGATCGTCGAACGCCTTCCCCATAGCCACTTTTCCGCCTCGAATAAGGGAGAAAGGTGAGAGCGGAACCACTGGGTCGCCTATCTTGACCCCGGCTTCGATGGCCTCCTCCTTGGACGTCACACCTATGTCTATGTACATGTCCTTTCTCTCAACGACCTTCTTCCTCTCCTCTGGAGATAGGAGGT
>LUCD01000110.1 GCA_001593925.1 Candidatus Bathyarchaeota archaeon B26-1 | reverse complement strand
CCTGTGAATCGTTGGCTCCCCACCCGTCACAACAACAGCGTCGATGTACTTCCTCCTAGACCTCAATATCTGTAGAGCTTCTTCCTCTGAGAGGAACGGGCCCTTAGGCTCTAAGACGATCCTCCAGTTGTAACAGTAGGGGCAACGTAGGTTACAGCCGGGTGTGAAGAGAACCGACGCTACCCTGTCTGGAAAATCTACGAGACTTGTCTTCTCGATCCCGCTGAACCTCATCTCATTTTCACGTGGAAGGCGTAGCCATGGGAACAATGCTTTCTTCGTAGGTCTTCCTGATGCTGAATTCAGATTGTTTCCCGTCGTTCCACTGGTTGACGGGCCTGAAGTACCCTACAACCCGCGAGTATATCTCGCATGTAGCTCCACACTCGGGGCAGACCTTCTTCTCTCCCCTCAAGTAGCCGTGGGTAGGGCAGACACTGAAGGTTGGAGTTAACGTGAAGTATGGGATACGGAACGTCCAGGCGACCTTTTGTACAATGTTCATGGCGGCTTTCCAAGAGTACAGCTTCTCGCCTAGGAATATGTGGAAGACTGTTCCTCCAGTGTAGAGGGGTTGAAGCCTATCTTGATGCTCCAGAGCCTCGAAGATGTCTCCCTTGAAGTCAACTGGGAGATGGGTTGAGTTCGTGTAGAACGGTGCGGCGCCGTCCTTAAGGTACTTCTCGTTCGCCACTATGATGTCTGGATACTTCTCTTTATCTATCTTTGCGAGCCTGTAGCTTGTTCCCTCCGCCGGTGTAGCCTCAAGGTTGTAGAGGTTCCCGGTTTCTTCTTGGAACTCCATGAGCTTGTCCCTCATGAACACCAGAATCTTCTCTGCGAACTTCAGCCCTTCAGGGTCCGTGATGTCGAAGCCGAACATGTTGATCAGAGCCTCATTCACGCCGACCAACCCTATAGTTGAGAAGTGGTTCTTCCAGTAACATCCGAACCTCGCAGCGACCCCTCTTAGGTACCGCCTCGAGTACGGGTAGAGACCCTTCCTGATGAACCGTTCAAGGACCTTTCTCTTCACTTCTAGGCAGCTCTTAGCTATCTCCATCATCCTCTCGAGACGTTCAAAGAACTCGTCTTCACTCTTGGAGAGGTAACCTATCCTCGGCATGTTTATCGTGACCACTCCTAGGCTTCCGGTTAGAGGATTCGCCCCGAAGTATCCTCCGCCACGCTTACGCAGTTTCCTGTTGTCTATTCGCAGTCTGCAACACATGCTCCTCACATCTTCAGGTTTCATGTCGCTGTTCACGAAGTTAGCGAAGTAGGGAACCCCGTACTTCGCCGTCATCTCGAAGACTTTCTGTACCGCCGGCGAGTCCCAATCAAAGTCCTTGGTGATATTATAAGTCGGTATTGGGAATGTGAAGATTCTCTCTTGGGCGTCGCCTTCAGTCATCACCTCAGCGAAGGCCATGTTGAGCATCTCCATCTCTTCTTCCATCTCTCCGTAGGTTCTGCTCTGAATCTTACCGCCGACCACCACAGGCTCGTCCTTCATGAACTCCGGAACTTTAAGGTCGAAGGTTAGGTTTGTGAAGGGAGTCTGGAACCCTACCCGTGTCGGAACGTTCATGTTGAAGAGGAACTCTTGGATTGCCTGAACGACCTCCTTGTAGCTGAGTTTGTCGTAGTATATGAAAGGCGCCAGATAGGTGTCAAAGTTGCTGAACGCCTGCGCACCCGCAGACTCGCCTTGAAGCGTATAGAAGAAATTCACAACCTGTCCAAGAGCCGTTCTGAAGTGCTTCGCTGGCGTACTACTGATCTTGCCGGGTACCCCTCCAAAACCTGAGAGAAGCAGGTCGAGCAGGTCCCAACCTACACAGTAAGGTCCAAGCACACCTAGGTCATGGATATGTATGTCGCCTTCAGTATGGGCCTTACTTGCTTCTGGGGGATATATCCTCCCAAGCCAGTACTTCGCGATAACTGTCGATGAGAGGTAGCTGTTCAATCCTTGGAGTGAATAGCTCATGTTGCTGTTCTCGCGGACCCTCCAATCCTCAGTGTTTATATAACTATCTACGAGGTTGAACTGGCTCAGGAGAACGGCGAGCTCCCTCAAGTCTTGATGCTGTTTTCTGTAGAGTATGTAGGCTTTAGCAACCTTGACTAGGCTGTTCTCGATCAGAACCTTCTCGACGACATCCTGTATCTCCTCAACTGTGGGAACGCCGTCTTCACCGAACCGTTGTTTGAGTTGATTAATTGTTTGGGCACCGAGTTTCTCGGCTAGGCTTCGGTCTCCCTCGCCGACGGCTTTCATAGCCTTCCATATAGCGTTGACAATCCTCTCGCCGTCGAAGGGAGCTAGTCTACCGTCACGTTTCCTAACATACTTCATCTTTGAGGACCTGCCCTCACCACTTAATTTAGATGCTATCCGTCACCTTGTTCTACAAATGGAAGCCGCGCAGAAATATAACTAGTTAGACTTATTATATAAATTTTTGTATCAGGAACTCGTTCTAAAAAGTCTTCAAAAATTAGCTGAATTGACGAAAGAAAAGATTTTTCATGTTATTAATTACCATTTAAACTAGATTGCTTGAAGAGCTTTGTCGCATATTTTGAATGGTACTCTTCAGCTTTTACGCCGTAAAAATGTATGGCGGTAATCCGCAAACCTCCTGCGTTTTAGTGGCATGAACCGCCTGTTATACAACCATAACGCGGGTTACATTTCACGATTCCTCTATTGTCAAGGCGGCCTCGTCCTTCTCTAAGTCTAAGCTTATCGTGTTCATTATCTCTTTGATCTTCCTCCTCATTAGAGGCTCGATCCTCTCGGAGAGGTAGCCCTGCCGGATTCTCTCTTGGAGCTTTTCCATATCTATCTCAGCTATTTTTCCGTCAGGCCAAACGCAGATGTCGACTTCTAAGTCGACGTAGCGTATCCCTCTCGGATAGAGTTCCACCGGCGTGTTCAGGTTTATGTAGGTTCCCTTGTAGACCCCTTTGCTCGAGAAGTATCTCGTTCTGAGGCTCCAGCCCCCGATCTTGAGGTCGGTTACGGCGTGGTCGCCGGGCTCCTTAACGGTCTTCAACCCGTCGTACACGCCTTTCTTGGTGAAGGTTCTATGGAGCCTCATGACTCCCGTCTCCTCCTCGAACCTCAAGACCCTTGGGACGCCGAGGTGGAAGCACCGGCCATCTATCTTCACGTGTTCTATCTCTATTATGGAGCCTACGCGCGGATACTCGGACCTTATGGTCTCTTTAAAGAGGGCTTCAACCTCTTCTTGGAGGTAACCCTTCTCTAAAAGCCTCTCAGCCATCTCTAGCAGGGAAGATATCCGCCTCCCACAAGCCTTATAATAATGGTGTCCGTCGAGGGTCGGCCGAACCCTCCTCCTTATCGAGTCGAGAATCCTCTTGGAGAGGGCTGGAAACTCTATGTTGATTGTAAAGGTCGTCTCGCTGAGGCTTTTTAGGGGGGAGTTCCCGAACTCTTCAGAGCTCAAGATGGGTCCTCCGGCTTCGCGGGGGATTCTACCCCTTATAACGACATCGTCGAGCGTAGACTTGAGCGTTGACGTTAAGAGATGGAGGGCGCTGATAGAGCCGGTTGCGTATACTCCTTGGCGGTCCATCCGATCACGTATATCAAGGTCCGGGGGCTCTTGGCTTGGGTTCTTAAGGTTGAACCGCTCCTTGATCACGGCTGATGGCTGAACTATCTTGAAGCCTCGGTCCATAAGAAGCTGCGTTAGGGCCGTCGAGTATATGCCTCTAATCTTAACCTTGAACAAGGGGGCTGGCGCCTCCTTCAAGTCATGAAGGCCTCTTGACAACCCGATACATTCCATCGGTCTTCTCGGCGCGTATATCGACGCCTAGAATCTTCCGAGCCAACCATATGTTCGTCTCTAAATGGTCGGTCATGGTTCGTGTTATGTAGGTTGAGCCTCCTTCCGCTAGGGCTATGTATGGAATCAGCATGTCGGCGAGGTGGATATCCACGGTGGCTTCAGACCTCATCTCAGCGAGTAGGCTCTCAGCGGCCTCTCTCCCAACAGCTTCGCTTGGCTTCCTCAACTCTCCTATAGCGTCGCTTCCGAGAATGACTCCGCTGTCCGTTTCGGACCACAGGACGATTGAGCTCCCCTTCTGTAGCGGGTTGGAGAAGTCGTTGACCACTTTGATCGTAGGATCGTACCCCTGAGGCTTCAAGTATCGGGCGGCGGCTTTGGCTTGACGTTCCGCAACTTTCCTGTCGGCTAAGAAAGTGCATACGGAGACTCCCTGAACCTTCTCGACGGAGCCGAACTCCTCTAGGTTTATCGGTTTGAGTCTTCGGGTCGGCTGGACCTCCAAGTAGACCTCGCCCATCCCCTTTGGATAGTAGCCGTACCTTTTAACCTCAATCGAGACTTCCACCCCCATACGTCTAAGCATCGGCGTAAACACGTACTTCATGTAGTTTATCGTTGGGGCGTGTGATACGTCGGTTCCGCCCTTCGAGATATGGAGGCGGACGGGTCTCTTGGCGTAGATGCAGATCGGTAGAACCGTCATTATCAACATCGGTATGCTTCCAGCTGTTCCTATCTCAGCCTCGAAGCTGCCCCCCTCTATGCTCCTCGGCTCAAACCAGAGCTCTAGGGAGCCCAAAGTGGCGCCCTTCAAGTCGGCTCTGCAGAGCTTAGCGGCGGTCAGAACAGCCTCCAAGTGTTGAGGTCTAAGCCCGGGTCTGCTACGTTTCTTCCTTATGTTGTAGATGTGAAGGGGCTCACCGATTATTCCCGCTAGGGCTACGGATAGGCGTAGTATGGTTCCGCTTCCGCTCTTCTGGCTTCCGTCAACCTCAATCAAGAATCTGGCTCCTCCCTTCGCTTAGGAGGGAGATAAGGGCTGAAACTCGTCCTGAGAGTAAAATAAATGAGGAGGCAAGAATAAAAGGTTACGTTGGAGAAGAGTGGTTCCATGGGTGAGGAAAATTCAAGAATAGACGAGTTGCTGAGGCGGATAGACGATCTCCTCGAGGTTCTCAAGATCATCTCAGAAGACCTGAAGGAAGTCTCAGACGCCTTGAGGGGCGTGAAGCCTTCGGCTCCATCGGTCCCTAGAGGACTCAGGACGATTGACGATGTCCAGAGAGCCTTTCCAAGGGACTTAGCAGGCATGCTATACTTTGAGGAGACCAGTGACTACATACTCATAAAGCCGCGTCAGTATCTTGGTTCAGAAAACTTCGCTAAGATCGCGTCCATCGTGAGGGATCAGCTCGGCGGAGAGTATGTAAGCGCGGGCAGG
>LUCD01000002.1 GCA_001593925.1 Candidatus Bathyarchaeota archaeon B26-1 | reverse complement strand
ATCTCTGACGCCTCCCTAGAAGCGTTCAGAGCGTAGCTGCGCGGATACTCCTCATCTCCCGGGTCTTCAGGGTTTTGGGGGCGGTTAGCCTTCCCGTCCGAGAGGAGGATTATCACCCATAAAGCGTCCTCTCCCCTTCCGTTAACCTCGAACTCGTCGTTAGCTTGGTATACTCCGTCTCCGATGTTGGTCCACCCCCCAGCGCTCAACTCGTCGATCCTAGACTTGGCCTCCGTGAAGTTGTCCGCATCTCAGCGTCGCCGTGGTGGAGAACGAGACAACGCCGACCCTATCCATAGTCGAGTTGAGGCAGTCTATGTACATCTTAGCGGCTTCCTTGGCGGCTTCGAGCTTCGTGGAATCATCTCCCGGAATCTCGTCCCTCATGCTCCCCGAGACATCGATCACAAGCACGGTGTCTAGGGGTATCTGCACCCTCATTTTCATAGGCATCGAGATCGTGGCCGTCGTCTCTATTGAGACGGCTTCTTGGACGGCTTCTAGGCCCTGTTTGGGTAGGTTCGAGACCGTGCCGATGACCTGACCGTCTAGGGCGCTCCGTATGGTTAGGTTGTAGAACGTATCCGCCGGGATGAGGTTGTCGATCAGCAGCTTCAAGTTAGACTCCCAGTTCTCCCGGCGGTCGACGATCTCCATGAAGACTTCAGGCTTGTTAAGGAGGCTGAGTATGTTCATACCGGTCTTCTTCAGTTCTATGCTCTCGGTTACGGCGTACATGCTTGAGAG
Source organism: Candidatus Bathyarchaeota archaeon B26-1 (assembly GCA_001593925.1). GTDB lineage: Archaea > Thermoproteota > Bathyarchaeia > Bathyarchaeales > B26-1 > B26-1. Next base: position 22,881 of record LUCD01000002.1, on the reverse strand, counting down.
GTAGATGGAGGCCGTCAGCCCGCTGATCACGATTAGGCAGGTTATCATGGCCTCGACGACCCTCATCTGCCCCTTAACGTTGCGAAGCATACGGTTCACTTCCATAGGGTAAACTCCACGATGTACGCGGAACCGTCGATCTCCACGTATCGGGAGACATCCTCCTTCTCCAACCCTACGATGGACCCTGTGGAGTAATCTATCTCCGTGATCATGGGGATGTCGCTCTTGAAGACTCTTCCACCCTCAACCCTGAAGTTTAGTCCTGGAGGCTCCGTTGATACAACCCTCACCCCGAAGATCGACGCGCAGACCACGAGTACATGGTCCTGCTGGTACTGGAAAACCAGGGTACACGACCCGTCTACTCCCGTAATGTTCGATTTAATTGGGTACTCAACTGTTGGGGAGAAGGATTTAGGCACGTAATATCCCGTCACGTTCACGTTCGGTACCGGTAAACCTTTAATATTCTTCACAGTTATGGTGAAGCTGCCGTTCCCTTCGATCTCAACCGACAAGGCGGGGAGTATCCTGAGGTGGAAATGGTAGTCATCCCTCAAACCCAGAAGCCTACGCGCCTTGGCGGGGGAGATGTAGCCGGCTGAACCCTTCTGCAACCTCAGAACCTTATAAGGATCGAGAACGTAGGCTCTCAGGGAGTTCTGGTCAGCCAAGCCTATGTAGTTAGGCTCTATGGATGAGTTTCTTCCCCAGTCGGGAGGATCCCCCGGAGAGAGGAGGAGGGCGTCAAGTATCTTCTCCGCGGTCTTATAGCCTCCGCTCTGCTCTAGATACGTCAATTGACGGGTTATCAACGCGGAGATAGTTATCTGAGTCATCATTAAGATCAGGAGGATCATCACGCCGGCTAGGATATACTCGTATGCTACATGCAACCTTTAAGCCTCCATCACCCCAAGCCCGAAGGTTATCTTTCCAAGACTCCTCATGCACCATACGGCCGGGTTCCCTGACGCGCTTGAGATCGTGGTTTTAGGGGTTATTCTCGTGCTGTTGAAGGAGGCTGTGCCGTTGAAGGGTTCGATGTATCCTCCGACGAGCCACGGGAGAACCGACTCGCCGTAGACGGAAGGGTTCGACGCGAGGTAAACCCGAACCTTTAAGGCGTCTCCCGACTTGGTGATCGTCAAGTTGTAGATGTTCCCTCCGATCTTCTCAGGCATCTGGAGCCCCTTGATTAGCAGCTGGTCTCCCATGCTGAGGGAGAGAAGCGAGACGAGGTCCACAATCTCCGAGGCCACGTACTCAGCTATCTCCTGAAGGTTGCTTGCCACGATCTCGGACCGTAGAGAGGAGTAGGATATGCTGTAGTAGGTGCCTAGTATACTGAAGAGTATCAGGAGGGTTACCGTCCCTAAAATGTGAGGGATAACCGTGGAGTCCATGCTCAACCACTCCTCATAACGGAGACCTCAACGTTGACGAAGACGAGGTTTATTATGGTGCGTTTACTCGGGTCTCCGCCTAGCTCCTCCAAGGACTTCACTTCTTCGCCCTCTGGGCCGACAACCTTTACCTCAAAGTTGCCCGAGACATCCGTGATCGACTTCGAGTTCACTCCTAAGTTCCGAATCATTATGAAGACTTGAGTTCCAGTCTCGACTGTGCCGAACGTCAAGTTTATCATGGTGATCTCGACCACGTTGAAGCTCTCGTAGTCCGATCCGTTGAAGTACTCCCATATTCCCGTGTAGACGCACCTAACCCTTGAGTAGTCGAGTGAGACCCATGCTCCATCCGACTGGTAGATCGAGACCCTGCCTATCGAGCTCGACATGTCGGTTAAGAGGAGAGAGTCGTTGCCTATGATGTTCTTGGACACGGTTACGCCGACGTGAGGTCCGCCCTTAACCTTGATTATGTTTACTGGGATTTGGTAGGTCCAGTTCGCGGTTCCGGCGTCTATGATCAACGTTAGGTTCTCCCCCGTCCTGATGAACTGAGGCGTGGTCTTCCAGAAGCTCGACTTGACGTATCCGGAGGACTGGCGTGCAAAGAGAACCTTCTTAACGATCCCGTCTATGGCCAACATGACGTTCTTGGCCTGTTCAAACTGTGTCTCTTCCAGCTGGGCGTTCACCGCGTTGTTCGCGGCGAAAGAGGCTACCCCAACTATTATGATGAGAACCGAAGCTAAGATTATGGTTGAGAGGGGAATTGAGAGCGCGCGGTTCTTCTCCTTCAAGGCGCGGTTCCTCCCGCTCCGAAGCCCATCTGGCCTTGGAAGTTGAAGGCGATCCATATCCCAAGCATCGAGAACATGGTGAGTATGACTGCCTGCTTGAAGCCTGAAGAGAGCTTTCCGGAGGTTATCTTCCCCGCCACCAAGCCGAGCATATAAGAGTGGAAGATGAGGGGCATGAGCAGTATCTCCCTCAAGGTAACTATGAGGATGGAGCTCCCTCCCAAAGCGGCCATGTCGTTGAAGAATTGGAGGAAGAGCACGGTGGTCGTGGTCAGCAGAATGGCTCCTATATAGGGAACTATGAAGAGGGGGGCTAGAACCGACCTCCGTTCACGCTCTATCTCCATCATCGACTCTGAGAACTCCGCCAAAGTTTCGAGGCTCTCTTTCGTTCCTCCACCAACCTCGATTGAGTCTATGAGTATGTACATGTTGATCTGCGCCAGCCAGTTTCCGACGTTCTCCTTGAAGCCCTCGAATATCTTTTTGAGGGGGACTCCCCACCCGATCTGCGAACTTATACTCCTCAGATGCTTCGAGAACTTTCCGTAATCCTTTCCGGAGAGAATCTGGATGCACCTCTCAGGGCTTAAACCCGTCTTCCTGTTCTCGACAAGGTCTCTCAAGAAGGTCGTTATACCTTGAAGTATCCCTTTCTCCTCCTTCGCATAGTAACGGTTTATGAAGACTATGGGAACAGTCGTTACGGTGAGGGAGAAGGCGAGGCCTAAGGCGGGTTCACATCCCCTCCCCAAGTTAAGTTTAGAGGTGAGGAAGACCGTGAGCTCCTTCAGGGCTGGAACCAGCAGGAACGACGGGTCGTAGAAGGGGATGACCATCTGACTCGCAAGGAAGAGGGTGACGGGTAAGGTTCCGAGGAAGATCAAGTAGATTCTCCAAGAGGAGGAGGGGTAACTTATCTGGAGGGCGTCGCACAGATATATGAAGAAACCGGAGATCAAGGGGAGTATAAGGAAGGCGAAGGCGAAGAAGAACTCCTTCGATATGTTCAGCCCGGATTCCGGGATGCTGAACGCTATGACGAACATCATGTAGAGGCCTAAAGCCCCCAAGATGCCGACGATCGTGTAGGCCTCCATCAAGGCACCCATCTTCTCCCCCATCGCCTTAACTCTGGTAGCCATGTTTCTGAACATGGAGTGGGTTTGGGCGTAGAGGTAATGGAGCACGTCTCCCCCCGTTCTGAGGGTTGAGGCGTACCCGAGGAGCAGGTCTTTATACTCCTTGAGACCTATGACCTTAGCTGCCTTTTCCATAGCTGAGACTGGGTCGCATCCCGAGGAGAGGACTATGCCCTGAATCCTCTCTATCTCCTCGCGGAGCCTAGGCAGGAGGTCCGTCTCCTTTAACCTAAGTAGGCTCGTGTAGGGGTTCAGCCCTCCACTCGCCATGACGCTGAGATAGACCGAAGCGTAAGGTATCTCTGTCCTCAGCCCCGAAATCCTGTTCGAAGCCTTCAGACTAGGGATGGAGATTCCTAAAAGCAACACGATCAGGGGGGAAGCGGCCGCAACTATGCATAGCCTCGGATCGGTCCAGATTAGATAGGCGAGAAGGTATACGGGGTTGGAAAGGACGGCTGACAGCCCCATACGGCTGGAGAAGACGAAGATCAGGAATGTCAGTAGGGGGAAAGAGGCCGTTATTAAGGCGAAGAAGATCACGATTGAGAGGTAAACCTCAGGGTGGAACCTCAGGTTCGCGGCGTCCAAGTCGTCCTCTAACCGCCTATATACCTTGAGGAGGGACCTGCTGAGCGGGCCGAAGAAGCTGTAGCAGAGATCGTTGAGGCTGATCATCCCTTCTTCGTTCCTCCTTTCTTCTTTCCGTCCTTGCTGGAGGCTTTTGCTTTGTCTGTCTTCTTCTCCGTAACCTTCTTTTTTGGAGAGCGCTTCCGTTTTGAGGTCTCTTTCTTCTTGGAGGTCTTTCTCTTTCTTTTTCGAGCCGTCTTCTTGGTCTTCTTTGGGGGTTCAGCCTTCCTCTCCTCAGCTGTTTCAGCTTCCAGTCTCTTCGCGGCCTCTACCGGTTTACCTTCATAATAGTTCATGACCGCTTGGGCGACCTCTTTCCCGTTCATGTTCAGCATGATCATCTTACGTATCGCTTTCCTCCTCTCGTTGATCTCTTTCAGGATCGTGCTCTTCTTGACGCCTCTCATAGCCGCTATCTTCTCTAGGAGAATGCTCTTTGAGAAGTTCGATCTAAAGCGGTCCTTAGACGGAATCCACTCGGAGATGAGGTTGTACTTCCCGTAGTCGACGATCTCCCACATCTTTATTATCCTCCGTCCGAAGGACAGGCCTCCCTTCTTCTTGGGGAGGTCGACCCTAGCCACGTAGATGCAGAGGTTCATGAGGGGAATGTAAACTTCAGAGACGTTCATGGGAGGGGATGTTAACCGTTTAACGGCGTGGTCTAGGCTGTCGGCGTGCATCGTGCAGAGGCCTCCGTGACCCGTGGCCACGGCTTGGAAGAGGACGTAGGCCTCTTCACCCCTTATCTCGCCCACAACTATGTAGTCCGGCCTGTACCGCAGGCTAACCTTGACAAGGTCGAAGAGGGAGATGGAAGTTGTGTCCGAGGAGCCGAACCTGAAGGCTCTTCTACTGACGAGTTGAACCCAGTTCTGGCGGGGCGGGTTGAGCTCCGCGATCTCCTCCACCGTGATTATCTTGTCGTTAGGCATGATCAAAGTGGTAAGGGCGTTCAGCATGCTCGTCTTGCCGGCGCCCGTCCCACCTATAATCATTATGTTCATCTTGTTCTCCAACAGAACCCAAAGGTAGGCGGCTATCCTCTCGTCAAGGGTTCCAAGCTTGATCAAGTCGACTATGGAGAAGGGGTCTGAACGAAACTTCCTTATACAGAAGGTGCTACCGAAGGTTGAGACCTCCCTCATGAAGGTTGCGGCTAGCCTATGCTTCTCGGGAAGCATGGCGTCGAGGATGGGGTTGGCGCTGGAGATGTGTTTTCCAGCCAAGTGAGCCAGTTTCAGCACGAAGTTGTTGTAGGCTATCTCGTCGACGAACTCTATGTTGGTTGGTATGCTCTCGTATTTTCTGTGCCAGATGTAGATCGGCCGGTTCAGGCCGTTGCACGATATGTCCTCTATGTTCGGGTCCAGCATCAGAACGTTTAGGTCTCCGTAACCAGCTAGGTCTCGAACAACGTAGTAGAATATCTTCTCCCAAGACTCCGCGTCGAACTTTCCTAGAGACCTCCTATACTTATGCGCGATCCTCTTAGCTTCGTTGAGAACGTAAGTGGAGATGTCCGTCTCTAAAGTCTCGGGGGGGCGAAGCTCCTTACGGAGTATCGCTACAAGTTTCTTCCAGGCTTCTCGCTCCCTCCCGTCCAGAGGAGCCTCTTCAACGAAGTACTGGAAGCTACCTTCAGAACCCGGAAGAGAAACTATTGTAACCTTCGCGAAGGGGTTGTGAACCCAATAGCTCTCAACAACCTTATAAGAGGGGTCTCTACTCTTAACGAGGGTTCCCTTCCTCTCTTCCTTACCTCCTTTACCACCCCTATTCCAGAGCAAAGAGATCACTCTTATAAAATTAAAAATAGAGGAGGGTGGGCTCTTAGGGCAACGTCAACATCACTGGGTAGTCCTTGCCCGCGGCGCTGTGGAACTTTAAGTCTAAGGTTGTTCCTGACGAGAAGAGATCACCGTCGATGAAGATCGTGAACGTCTCTGACTTGCCTATCGGGATGGTTGCTGGGAGGAGTGGGCTGATCGTCATGTTCTCGGTTCCGTAGTCCTCCAGAGGCCTACCGTTAACTAGCACGTACTGTATAGTTGCGTCGGCCGACCCTGAGTTCTTCAACTCGATAACCACCGTAAAGTTTCCATTTGATTCTTTTACCGCGTATGACTTGACTATCTCTATCTTCTCGAATCTTGTGTAGAGTCCTGCTATCCCCCCCATCCAGTAGGAGACCGCCACAGCGACTACTATCGTCACCGCCACTAGAACAACCGTAGCTATCACTGGACTTAGAGCCCTCTTGTTCCTGAAGATTCTGCTAGCCACTTTCTTCACCTTGAGCTTTTTTCTGAGCCGATTATTGATAAATGAGTTATGAAGGACCTCTATCAGCTTTAGAATCCGTATTTTGGAGAATATGAAACATATCGAACCTAGGATGATAAGTTCACAAACCAAATATTTATCATGGGGAAATTCTCTTGTAGACTGCTGGAATTTTCGAGTGTGCTGGTGGCTGGGATGTATGAGGAGGCTACGCGTGTAGGCTTAAGCCTGTTCTTTCTCGCGATCTCCTCGTGGTATGACCTCAAGGAGAGGGAGGTCTCTAATAGAGTTTGGATGGTGTTTGCCCCTCTAGGGCTCGCCCTCTCCCTCCTCCACTTCCACCTCACTAAAGATCAGAGCTTCCTCGTCTCGATGGGTATGTCAGCCTTGATCGTTGGAGGATTCTCCGTAGCGCTCTTCTATCTCGGGCTCTTCGGTGGGGCTGACGCCAAGGCTTTGATCTGCCTCTCTCTAACGTTGCCCGTTCAACCGTCATTCGTGAGGCCTCTCTTGAAGGTGGTCTCTCCCTTCTTCGCATTCTCCGTGCTGGTCAACGCCGTTGTGTTCTCCTCCGCCTCGATCCTCGGAATCGCCCTATACAACCTCTATAGAGGCTTCGGGGCTGGGGAGAATCTCTTTGAAGGCCTTGAAAGCGAACCCTTATTGAACAAAATCTTGGCGTTCTTCACAGGCATCAAGGTGGACGTGAATAAACTCGGCAAGTCGCCTCATTATATTCCTCTGGAAACGGTCTCGGCGGGAGACGATGGATCGAGGACCCGTCGGCTGAGGATATTCTTCCGGTTAGGTGAGGAGTCGGAGGAGGAGAGCCTCAACGAGTTCAGGAGCCTCAAGGGTAAGGTGTGGGTGACGCCTAGCCTCCCCTTCATAGTCTTCATAACGGCGGGCTTCGTTGCAGCTCTCCTCTTGGGGGACATCTTGATGTGGTCGGCGGCTCAGCTGGTCAACGCCATATAAGTTCGGGAGAAGGAGAGGGTCGACCGTTTTTCTATGGAGCTGCTATACAGGTCTAAAAGACGGTTTGTACGTATAGAGAAGCTACACACAAATCTTTTTTAATATTTGTCAGGGACTTCTGAACGTGACTTAACCGGTACTTCGTGGGTGTGGTTCAATGCCAGATGAGATGGAGGAGACGAACCCGACAGAGGAACTTCTCAGTTACCCGTTCTTACTTCAAGATATAGAAGCTGATGACGAGAAGGTTAAGGAGATAGAAGAGAGGTTCTTCAATCTACTCAAGGTGATAAACGAGGACACCAGACAGTTAAGTGAGTTCCTCGTAGAGGAAGAGAGCCTAGTAAAGGAGATATGTGCCTGCCTGAAGGATATCCTCCACTGGTTAGATTTATCGGTCACCCTGCCGGCAAAGCAGTTCTCCAACCTTAAGGAGTATAGAGAAGTAATCCTGAACTCTCAGGGGCACTTGATACTTGTGGATGAGGAAGGAAAAGTTGAGTCCAAGGCCTTAGAGACCTGTCCTCCAGAGATCATCCTGTTAGCGGTCTGGGGAGCTATACCAAAAATTAAGGAAACGGTCAGCGACCACATGAGGAAGGTCAGCTTCAGACTTAACTTCTTCGAGAGGATAAACGAGGAGTTCAAGAGCATCCAAAAGTCCTTAGAGGTCTCCAAAGAAGAGGCCGTAAAGGGTTCCTACGACGAGTTCCAACAGAAGAGCATAAGAGAAGTCATACTCTCAGAGAAATAAAGTCGAAAAGAGCTTGAAGGAGCGAGATGAGTGTAACCACTGAGCTGTAAAAGATGAGCAAGGTCTTCCCGTTGGAGATCAAGGACTTCTACTCCCTAAAAGAGCTGAGCACATTCATAGATGAGCAAATCCGTTGGTACGAGTTTCTTCTAAAGGAGTACAGCCAACGTTTAGGCTCTCTCCTTAGAGAGCAAGGAACCGGACAGAACGAGGAGGAACTCCTCAAAAAACTCCGGGAGAAAGGCTTCAACCCGCAGGAGAAGAAACGGAAGAAAGGTAAAAGCAGGAAGGCAGAGGAGATAACCTCGAGAAACTGGTTCACGTTCAGAAACCTCATGTTATCAGCCGTCAAGGAGAGCATGGCAGAGATATACTTTGAAGCCGTGGAGAAGATCAACAACAACATTGAACAGCTGAAGGAGGTCAAAGCCCTAACAGAGGAGCTGATGAAAGCAGGGTTAGGTTCGGATTTGATCTACTCCGCATACATCGTCGACGGAATCCCCAAGAAGATCGTCATCCAACAGCGGAGGAACAGGGAGCTTGAAGAGGGCAGATACCGGTTCGAGATCAGTCTCTCTACGGGCGTGGAGGCCGCTGAGCCTCCTGAAGAAGCGGCCATAAGCGAGGAGGCAGTCGCTACATCATAGACATGTACTGAAAGAACGCCTTAACGAAGCTCTTCATGAGCTCGTAAGGATTCCTGACTATACAGGAGACTGGGAAGTACTTCTTTACCCCTTCACTGTTGACCCCGATGCCGAGTACGTGTATACCTGATCTTATAACGGTTCTCACTTGGTTCCTCAACTCTTCATCGATGTTTCTGTATCCTACTGGGAAGGCGTCGGAGACGACTAACAGAATCTTCGTCTCCTCGTACCGCTCCCTCAGGGAGTCTGAGGACACTTTTATCGCGTCTGGCAGGTAGGTCATTCCGCTGTGCTCTATACCCCCTATCCTCGCACATACGATCCTAGAATAGTTCTCCGAGAAGTCCTTTATTATGTAGAATCTGTCGTTGAAGGCGAAGATGCTCCAAGAATGTTTGTCCAAGAAGAGGTTTTTAGCGACCTCGGCTAGGCTTAGGGCGATGTCTCTCACCTCCCCGGAGAAGGCTTTGAGGCTCGTGCTTGCGTCGACGAGGATCACCCACGCCTGTTTCCTATACCTTAACTCGTCCTCCACGAAGACGTCGCTCCGTTGACTCTGACTCGCAATCACTTGAATGGCCTCTTGAAGGTCTAGGTATCCGCTCTCCCTCCTAAAGTCCTCGCCCGCAACGTTATAGTACACGCTCAGCCTATTCAAGACTCGGCGGATACCCTTGGAGAGAACCTCCTTCCGGAGAAGGTACCTAGCGTAGTCCTCCTCCGGAAAAGTGAAAGACTTGAAGTGTGTGCCTTTCCCCAACTCCCTATACTTCGCAATTATCTTCTCTTTAGACTTGTTCTTCCTGTCCCAGTCCCAGAGAGCTTGAGTGGCCTCCCTCTCGATCGACTCCATGTCGATGTCGATCTTAAGACTCATCCCCGACTTTATCTTCTCAACGGTCTTCTCCAACTCTTCCTTGGAGGGCAACGTTCTATAGAAGATGGAGTTTCTGTCCATGTGGTTCATGTATAGGAAGGAGGGAATCTCACTTAGGGAACCGTGACTTGAAACCGCCTCGTAAACCGCGGACGCGGCTCTCAGCTTTTCTGGCCCATTCAGTATGGGAGAAATGCCCGCTTCTTCCCTCTCCTTCCTTTCCAAGTATGTTTTAAGCATCCCCTCCTCAAACCTCTTAACAACGGAGACTGTGGCCTCCACGTCTCTCATCGTCTCTTCAGGTAGGCTTCCTTTGACCATCGATACTTTGTAGTATGTGAGTGTGGAGGCGGCGAAACGGAGCCCCTCACTTCTCAAGGCTTCCGCCGGCTTCAACATCAGATAGGAAACAGCGTCGCCGATCTTCATCTCGGGTAGGAAGGGACTATAGAACGCTTTGACGTAAGCGTTTATAGCTGCGTCCTCGACGAGGGTCACCGCGTAGAGCGCCGCCTCCTCATCTTTACCCTTAACCCACTCCGGATACAATCCTATATCAGAGACCGCGATGTAAAAGCTCAGATAATAGACCGAAGCCTTGAAGAGCGTCCAGAGTATGCGGAGGTCATTCGCGTCGGCTAGGTTGAAGAGCATCCCCTGATAAGCCACAAGATTCTCTTTAGCCTTCTTCATCTTAGGCAGAAAGATTACGAACCTGTCCTCCTCCTTCCCAAGAAAGGGAAACTGAACCTCATCCCGGATGAGTATCCTCACTTCGCCTGGTTTCTTCTTTGTGATCTCGTACGATGTGAACCAAGCGAGCTCGTAGGGGTTCAAGGGTCGGCCACCGGAACTCTTCTCAAGTGAAGAAGCTCTTGATTACCCTCCTAACTATGTCTTGTATCTCAGCATCGTCGCTCGTGGTTCCGATTATGCTCTCCTCAGCCGCCTCTAGGGGTGTGCTTCCATCCGCTATCAGGATAGCCCAGTTTATCAGGTCTCCAGGCGAGGGGCCGTACGGGAGGTCTCCAGCCTTATACTGCCTCCGAAGCTCCGCACCTGCACGAACTATCCTCGTGGCGGTGTCCTCGTCCACCCCGCTCCGCTTCTGGACGAGCTTTATCTCATCCGGGGATATCCGGTTTCCAACGCTGAGGTAATCGAAGTTTATCCAGACCGACATTCTGCGTCTGAAGGCCGCGTTCAGAGGCTTCGTCCCGACGAACTCGCTTGAGAAGGGGTTCATGGAGATTATGACGTACCCGTATGGGTGCCTATTAACAACCTCGTTGTCCTTCTCCGTGAGGACTATGTGGCCTCTCGTGTCGAGGATAGGGTTTAGACGCGCCGCAATGTCCTGCTTCATCATATTCGCTTCGTCGAGGTAGAGGATTCCCCCGCTTCTACACCAGAGGATTATCTGTCCGTCGATCCAGTTCTCCTTACCGAGGCCGATGTACCTCCCGAAGAGGTCGTAGGTCGACGTCTGCAACCCGCAGTTGATCTCCCATATAGGTAAGCCCGTAAGTTCAGCTATGAAGTAGACTATGTGGGTCTTCCCCGTTCCACTCGGCCCGATGAGCGCACACTGCTTAAAGTAGTAGAGCGCCCTAACGATCTGTTTCACGTAGTTTTTTCCGGGGGGAGTTATGTACTCCGGCACGTTCGAGGGAATTAAGTCCCTAACGGAGTCCGGAAACCGGTAATGGGGGTGTAGATTATACTTTTCTATGCCATACTTCTTTAGGAGCTCCGGCTTTGAAAGGGATTTCTTTATCACCAGATTCAGCCTCGTCCTCTTGAGTCTAGTATTGATCATGGTTTCCGCGTACTCGGGAACCTCAGCGACTCTCTTCGCTCCTTGACTTCCATACCCTAACGAGGCTTTCTTCTCTTGCTGGCCAACCGTAGAACTGCTCATGGATGGAAGCACACCCTTCTCTATCTTCTCGGTTCTGGTTTTTTAATGGTAGTATGTAGTAGAGACCTACGCACAAAAGGAAAATTGGCGACGACGAAATCTTGGATTAGCGGCGCGTTGGAGATATGGCTGGTAGGCGAACTTGTTAGATAGGAGAAACCGCACGTGATGATGGTGCCAGAAGATGCGATAAGGGTTAAACTTTTGAATGTGGCAGGCACCCGGCTGATCGGGGAAGACGCCGCGGATGCACAGCCAGAGTTCGATGTAAAGGTAAAGTTAGAGGAGATCGAACGGAGAACCGGAGAGGCGGTCTTCAACTTCAAGATGACCGTGAACACTAAACCAAGCGTCGTAAGATTCGACGTAAACGGCATAGTGAACGTGAGTGGCGGAAGCGAGTATATAGAGAAGATTCTCCAGCCGGACCCCGACACAAAGGTTCCAAGCATACTGCACAGAATCTACCAGCAGGCCTTCCTATCGTTCTTTCTCTTATCCGGAATCATAAATGCTCCCCCTCCTCCCCCCGACCTGATCTCCTCCTCCGTTAAGAGCGAGTTAGTTCAACCCTCCGAAGGGGAGGAGCCTTCCAAATAATTATAAGAAGCCTTGAATCTTGTTAGGATTAACATATAGAGGCTGAAACAGTTTTTCTAATAAAGGTTACTTCTGCAGAAAGCATAAATATCAAGCAAGAGCAACTCCTATTCCCGCAAGATATCCGATGCGAAGAGCCGCTTGATGTAAGAAAAACTACTTTATTGTATGTATCTAAAATCTACGCACAAATTCTAATATTTTAAGTAAATCCTAAGACTGAACCAGTGAAAAAATATGAGACTGCTAAGGAATAAGAAGGCACTCAGCAACGTGACTTCGACGCTGATCCTACTAGTGGTTTCAGTGCTGCTGGCCGGAGTCGTAACCTTGTACGCAACGAACATCACCATGACGAGAACCCAGCAGGAAGAATTGAAGATAACGAAGCAGCATATTTGGGTGTACGAGAACGGCACAGCCTTCGCTGCCTTCGTTATAGATAACGTCGGCGGAAAAGACATAGTCATCGACAAGATACAGGTTAGAGGGGTTGAGGCAAGCTGGTCGACCATCTACTACTATAGGTCTTCGAGCTCGGTCACCTCCGACCTCGTCTGCCCCAACTCTAGCGGGCACAGCTGGACTAACTTCAACTACGACGGAACCAACGTGGCAACCTTCACTGCGGGCACGAACAACCAGGACTTGACGTTGGCGTCAGGCGGGACATTAGTGGTCTACATCACCAGCCCAGACAACATCAGCTCGAACGACATAGGGACATCCGTCGGTATAACGGTCTTCACCATGAACGGTCAGTGGTACGTCGAATGCAACGTTGAGACGGCTGAGAGCTAGGCTTAGCTGACAGCGACTTCCCGGTGAAAACGCCGAGACTGTTGGCGCAACGCTTCCCCCTCCTCCATTTTTTTGTTCAACTGTCGGGTGAGAGAGTATGGATGTTAAGAGGGCGAAGAAGGGGTTGGCTACTCCCATCTCGCTATCGTTTCTCCTATTCTCCTTCACAATCCTTACGGTGACGACTTACTACTTCGTAATGTCCTCGGTCGACACGAAAGCGAACAAGGTGAGTTTCGCAGCTGCAAAGAACGCCATGCTTTCCTTGGAGAGTTCGATCAGGGCGATAGTGTGGTCACCCGGCTCCTCAGCTGTTCAACACTTCAAGGATTATTACGGGAAGTTTGAGGTTGAACCCGGCGCGAGGCGGTTGATAATCAACCTAACGTTCGACTCTTCCACCTACACAGTCTTCAACAGCAGTATCGGACTGGTAAAGTACGAGATGCCTCCCGCAGACGTAAACCAAGTCGGCTGGTTCCTTAGAGGAGACAAGAGAGTGATCATAAACCAGAGCTTCGCGGGAACAGCGCAGATGTACATCGAGAACGGTGAAGACAGCCAGGAACTCCGCCTCGGATACCGCCCATTAGCCGTTTCTTACCAGGAAAGCCAAGGCGGAAACACGGTTAACGTCGTCAGGATATACATTATCAACCTAAATTCTTCAGAGAGCCTCTGGTTTAAGGGGAGCTTCCGTGTCAAGGCTCGATGCTTAAATGTTACAGTCGATTCGAGGAACTACAATTTTTCCGGCGGGGTCTCCTCCGTGACCGTTGGAGCATCGGTTGACGGCGACGAAGGAACGGTCACTCTACCACTCTCGAGCTCGGGCAGCTTCACCCTAGTCAGGGTGGAGGTGCTGGTATGCAACATACGGTTGGAGGTGGTGGAGTAGATGCCTTCCGTCTCCCTTAACTTCTTCTACTCCTTCCTGACCATGATGATCGTAGGTACGATTCTAACAGCCTCATTCGCCTCACACGCAAACCTCGTTAGGGAGACGTCCGAGACCAACCAGTTGAATGAGATACTTGTTAAGGTGGCGTCTAAGGCGGAGGAAGCCCTCTCGAGCGTGGTTGAACACGGTGGCACCGTGAGCATGGTCATTCAGTTGCCTCCGAAGATCGGGAACCGAGACTACTGGATACGGCTCGCAAACGACTCCTCTAGGGCTTGGGTGGAGGCAGGCTTCGGGAGAACCCCGAGAAGCGAAGGCCAGAGCTACCGCGTCTACCTGCCGGGGGGAGTCTCCGCCTCAGGAACCTTTGAGGGGAGATACAGCAGGGCTCTACTCATCTGCTCCCTCAACGGGTCGGTTCCACAGATCACTATAAGCCGGGTGGAGTGAGCATGTTCAAGATCAAACTCAAAAAGGAGAAGAGGAAGAAAGTCGAGGAAGAAACCGTAGAGGATTTGATAAGTTCCTTAAGGATAGAAGGGCGGAGGCTTCCAGAGAACTATGAGATCGTCGAGAACTACCCCCTGAGACCCCCATTCTCCTACGCTCTTATCCTCCGAGAGAAGGACACAAAGGAACTCCTCTACTTCGTCGACGAGATCCCATTAGACCCAAAAGAACAAGAATCTTTCATAAAGTTAAGGGAGGTGCTTGAAGCCGAGCTTCAGGCTCCGGATGACAACGAGACCCCGGTTCAAGCTTTCAGAAGACAGCTTCCAGAGATCATCGCCAAGCACCGCGACTTACTGAAGGACGTGTCTCCAGTCGGAATAAAGAAGATAGAGTTCTACCTCGAACGAGACGTCTTAGGATATGGCAAGATCGACCCTTTAATGGCGGACCCCCTAATCGAGGACATCAGCTGCAGCGGCGCCAACAAACCTATCTATCTCTGGCATAGGAAGTACGAGAACATCAAGACGAACGTCTTCTTCAACAGCGAGGAGGAGCTGGACGACTTCGTTATGAGGATCGTCCATAAGGCTGGGAGACACGTGAGCATAGCGTTCCCGATGGTCGACGCTACCCTTCCCGGGAAGCATCGTTTAGCCGTTTATTATCGGAGGGAGGTTACGCCCTTGGGGACGAGCTTCACCATCAGGAAGTTCCGGGAGGACCCGCTTACCATAATAGACCTCATACAGAACGAGACTATCAGCCTAGAGGTTGCGGCCTACCTGTGGCTACTCGTCGAGAACAAGTTTTCATCCATGATAATAGGGGCGACAGGTGCGGGTAAGACAACCGCGCTCAACGCGATAGCCGGGCTGATCCACCCGCAACATAAGATCATAACGATAGAGGAGGTCGCCGAGATCAACCTGCCTCGAGAGAACTGGGTTTCAACGATCTCTCGCGCCGGTTTCGGCATGGAGGATAAAGGCGAAATCCCCCTCTACGACCTTATAAAATCCGCCGTCAGGCACAGGCCGGACTGGATAATAGTGGGCGAGATAAGGGGTGAAGAGGCCTACGTCCTCTTCCAAGCCGTGGCCACGGGTCACGGAGGCCTCTGCACGATGCACGCTGAAGACGCGGAGACCGCGATAAAGAGGCTGACACAGCCACCGATGAACATACCGAGCACAATTATTCCCCTCATGAACTGCATAATCTCTGTGAAGCATGTTAAGGCTCCGGCTCTCGTCGGGTTTGGGAGAGGCTTCTCCAAGAGAAAGTTCGTGAAGGTCTCTGAGATAGATAGTTCGAGGAGAATCCGGGACGTCTTCGTTTGGGACGGCTCCACAGACACCTACAAGATAGGGTTGTCGGAGAGCTACCTCTTCAGGAGGATAGC
Source organism: Candidatus Bathyarchaeota archaeon B26-1 (assembly GCA_001593925.1). GTDB lineage: Archaea > Thermoproteota > Bathyarchaeia > Bathyarchaeales > B26-1 > B26-1. The sequence continues at coordinate 7,271 of LUCD01000002.1, read as the reverse complement.
TGATAAATGGAATCTTCCGGTGGAGTACGTTTATGAGGAGTTTGAGCGGCGGAAGGAAGTCTTGTACTATCTGGCCGAGATGAACATTAGGAGCTGCCGCAAGATCGACGAGTTCCTCAACCAGTTCTACAACGATCCGAAGGCGACGTATCAACGTATATTCGAGTCGAGGAGAGCCGGATGGTAGCCACAGTATCAGAGAAGACCAATATTCTTTCACGTATCTCGGGCACCTTCTCAAACCTGATCTTCAGGGATAGAGACAGAGAGTTGCCCTTCGCCTTCATACTGATAACCTTGATGGCGTCCTGCGGAATCTCCCCCTACGAGAGCTTCAAGAGGCTGATGTCAGTTCACATTCTCCCATTCATCCAGAAAGAGTCCAGAGAGATCGTTCGGCAAGTAGAAGTGTTGGGGAAGGACCCCTTGAAGGCTATGCTCCGGAGAGCCGAAGAGACGGAGTCAAAGATATTCAGCGACTTCTTGAAGGGTTACGTCTCCACCGTTAAGAGCGGGGGCAACGTTACGAGCTACTTAGAGAGTAAGCTACGCTCGGTGATCGAGGTACAGACAGCGGCGGCGATCCGTTCCATCGAGAAGCTCGAGACTCTGGTTGAATCTTACATGGTTATGCTCCTGATCTTGCTCTGCACTTATATTCTTTCAGCCGTCATGTCTTCTACTGCCGTCGTCTCTTCCACTCTGGGGGTGAGGCTGGGAGGCCCAAGCCTCGTTTACTTCATAGTTTTTGTGGCTATGCCATTAACCTCTATCTTCTTCATGTTATTTGCGCATATCCTACAGAAGGGTACGTTCATCTCTGTCAGGAAGGTCTATTATAGGGCTTTACCTCCCGCGGTCGGTGTTGCGGCCCTCCTAGCTTTAGTCATCCTCACGCCCGAAGCCAGAGCGCTCGTAGACTCGTTAGGCTCATCCATCTTCATAACGGTCTGTTTAGCCGCAATCTCCTTACCTCCCCTCATCTCGTACCGGAGGATGGTTGGGTTGAACCTTCAAGCCGAGGAGGAGATGCCGAGTTTCCTTCGGGATGTGAGCGAGACGAGGAAGACCGGAACGTCCCCCGAGAAGAGCATCGTCCAGAGCGCGAGGATAAAAAGGTCCACCGCCTTCTCAAAGGTTCTCCGGCAAGTAGTCAACCAGATTGAGTGGGGAGTCTCCTTGAGGAAGATTTACCGAGACCTGAAGGAGCGGATCAACAGTTGGCCCGTCTTGATGAACTTCCTGATCTTGATCGAGACCGTGGAGGTTGGGGGAGGCCCCTCCGACGCTCTGGAGATGCTGGCTAGCTACAGCGAGAAGATGCGGGACGCCGAGAAGAATAAGCGGGATATGCTTAGACCCTACATTATTCTGCCCTTCATCTGGAGCGTCTTGATGGCTTTAACATTCACCTTCACCTTCTTTGTAATCACCCAGATACCGACCGCGTACATCTCCGAGGCCTCGTTCATGACGTTGGAGCGGCAGATGGACATCCTCTCAAGCGCGATGATCTTCCATTGCTGGCTCTCAGGCTTCTTCATAGGTAAGGTTACCAAGGGAACGTTCGCGGCTGGATTCGAGTATTCAGTGTTCCTTGCAGTCGTATCCCTTGCATCGCTCCTGTTATCGCAGAACTTCATGTCAACGATCGTGGAGGTGCTGATGTAGGATGCCCTCAGCCTCGATGGAGACTCTACTCGCCTGCTACATCATGACTGTTCTAATACTCTCGTCTATGGTAGGCATGTCCGTGCTCGTACACCCCTACCTAGAAAGTCAGCTATCTCGATACTCGGTAGATTCGAGCCGTAGCTTAGCGGAGTACTGGCTTCTCAACCCTGGGTCCCCCTCCGACTGGGGGTCGACGTTGAACGTTAACCTAACGGCCTTCGGGCTGGCGAAGTCAAACTTCCAAGTTCCATTCGACCTCGACATCGACAAAGTAACGAGACTAAACCAGGAGAACAGGTATCGCTTGAGCCTCTTTGAGGTTTTTACGGCTTTGGGGATAGAGGATAGAGCCGTGAGGATAAGGATCACCCCGATCTTCGACGTCGATTTAAACTTGACATCGCAGAACGTGGAGAGTAACAGTACAGTCTACACCTTCAAGGTCTCCACGAAGAGGTTGAACCTCCCAGTTACAGCGACTCTCCACTGCTACGTCATCGTGGAGGACTATGTAGACGCCGTGACCTCTACGATTCAGGGGGAGGGGTTCATCGAGGTTGAGATACCTAACTCTCTGAACGGTACGGCTCTCCTAATAGCCTTTGCAAGGGCGGAACCGAGGGTGATCTCCTTCAACGTGTACAGTTTTAGGCATAACACCTCTGAGGGCCCGAATCAGCGTGGAACATTCATTAGGCTTAGCCCGCTGAACTATACGCTCTATGCGGAACACCTCTTTCCAGAAGAGAACGTCACCAGCGTAAAGGTCTTCACGTACAGCTACAATTTTGATTTGTCCAAGAACTCGGAGGAAGGACTGACAGAGATTTACACCATACCGAAACTTTTGGAGGCTAGCCCCATGATCCTAGTGGTCACTGGAACCAACGGGTCTCGGTCATTCGCCGAGTGGGTTGCTTATCCTCAGATTCCCCTAGATTTCGGTTCAAGCTTCGAGGGAGAAAGAAGCGCATCCAACTCTATCTCTTGCGTCTTCGTCGTGACGATCAACTCCGCCTTGTACGAATGTAGAATCACGCTTGGGGAGGCTTAACATTGTTGCGGGATAGAAGGGGCCAAGTTAGGATTCTGGAAGCCTTGATGGCGGCCACCATAGTCTTCTCATCCTTACTCGTTTCGATTCCGATTAACGAGCTAGAGAACGTCTACGACTCGAGGAACCTCCGGTCTATCGGCCTAAACGTTCTAGTTGAACTTGACAGAGACGGCGATCTTGGAAGGCTGATCGCTCAAAGGAACTGGACTGAACTCTCTAGGCGAGTCTCCATCATGCTTCCTCTAGGAGTCTCATACAACCTAACGGTCTACAACGAGGAGGGTGAGGAGGTAAATAGTCTCCCCATCTCTGGGGGAGGCGTACTCGGAGAGGACATCGTATCGATTCAGTACTTGGTCGTTGAGAGGACGAATCTCAAGTTCTACGTCGTCAGGCTTCAGCTGGCGTGGGTGCGATGAGAAAGATAAGGAAAGACCGGTCAGCCCAAGCGCTCGTCCTTACGGCTCTGCTAATAGCTTTGATCATACTCTCGACGAAGGTCTATGTGCTTGAGGTGAACCGCGTCCAGACTGGGGAAGACCTCTTATCTCCAGAAGCCTTTACAAGAAACGTTAGACTGGGCTCTCGGAGCTTAGTGGTAGGAGTCCTCGTAAACGCATCGCATGGAGGGAACCAAACATTAGAACCAAACATTGAGAGGTGGGTCTCCTTCGCCAAGGAAAGATACTACCATGGGGAATGCTCATTAAGTTTTAATCTTGAGGAGGCGGCTCCATACTCTTCTGGGCTGTGGATATCTTGGGGAGAAGATGGTTTCGGGGTTTCAAGCGCTGCTGTTGATTTCTCTTTAACCTTGACGGGTGAGGGCGTCGAGATCGACGTTGTTTACTCGATAAACGTAACGACTTCCCTCTCTGTAAGTGCGGTGTCGAGGTGGTGGGCGGGAACGCACATGATAAACGTGACTATCCACCTGTACAATGAGGGGGAACCGGCCCTCGCAAAGAACATAACCGTCTACTACGAGACTAAAGACGGGTGGATGGATGCAAGTCTCCTCGAGAGCTATCAACTGGAGGATTTCGGGAACGGAACCTACGTGGCGTCCTTCTCTGTGGGACCGCCGAAGATATTCAACAGGGGAATCATGGTTGGATGTCACGATCAGAGAGATATATACGTTCAAGCCAACACAACGTGTACTGATCTTTAAAAGTTGATTAGCATCTTAACGGTTTCTTTTTAATGTTGGACGACCATTTTTGAGGGTCTCCCATTTTCCAAAATAGCTTTTTGACTTCCCTTATGAATTTACTAGGCTGGTTCTTGGATGTACACTTCGTTACATTTGCCACTTGCTAAAGCGTCGGAGAACCGAAACTATCTTTCTTAACATTTTATTAAGGGATTCTCTTAAATATTCAAGTATGAAGCTACGTAGTGCTTTTAGGTTCATGATTCCTAGGGGAATCTGGTTGAAGAGAACCGTTCTCCTCTTCTCCTTCATCTTCTTCGATTACTTTGTAACGCTTAGATTCTGTGGCAGTCCCTTGGAGGAGGGGAACATCTACGCAAGAACCTTTATGCAGAGTTACGGGAAAACCGTAGGTTTAACGGTCTTCGTCTTGCTGATGAACCTCCCGATCTACATGATCTTATGTCTGGACTCTCATTATGTAAAGCTACCTGAAAGGTTCTCGAATAAAATAGATGTTTTGACCGACTTGGCTTTCGGGTGGTTTGTCGCTGGAATGCACTTCTGCGGTGCGGCAAGCTGGTTCTGGACGGCTCCGAGCATGGTAAGCCAAACGGTAGGTCTGATGATCTATGAACTGGTCGCGCTCTCATTCTTCTATCCTTTCAGTCCGTTATTCCCAAAGTCGTTAAGGGCCGGGTTACGAATGGAAAACTAAAGCGATATTGCCTCTCAGGGAATCAGCTTCCTTTATTGATCTCCGTCTTCTTATCAAACTTCTTAAGACGGAAAAAATTCACGTCGATTACCCAAGATTGGAAAAGGTTTTCCATTTCCGTTAGAGTACGCTTAAATACTTCTCTCAGAAAGGTTTCAACAAAAAAGAGAAAACGGGTGGAACAGACAGATGGCGAAGAAGATGAGGAAGGTTGAACTCAGCTCCGAGATTCTCGTCCCCCTAATTAAAAGACTCTACGCTGAAAAGAGGAGACTGAGCATCTACTAAGTCTCTATCGCTGAATTGCCGAGAAGATCAAAAGGGGGAGAACATGAGCATACCTGAGGAAGATGGGAGAAGAAGCTACGGAGACCTCCTCATCTCGGTGCTGAAAGAGCATGAAAAAGCTCTAGACGAGATCGTGGAAAGGATAGAGAACGCGTCTAAAAGGCTCCTTGAAGCCATCCAAAGAACCGAACCGGCCGAGAAGAAACTTTATGGAGCCGCGGCGCAGGCTTCTAACGGTTCGGAGACTCTGGTTTATCTGAAGATCAGGACGAACCGGCCGGTAGACGAGATCGTCAAGATTCTTAACACCCTTAAAGAGTGAACCGTTCAGTGGCATGGCCTTCAATTCTAAGTCTAAAGGTTCATGCTTACCTTTAATCTTTTAGCGGTCTTTTCGTTCTTCACTGAGAAGAAACGTAGTATTCTGAGAGCCTTGATTATCTCCTTCTGGTTGGTCCACATAGCTCTGAACTCCTTCTTGTTATTGATGTGGTCTTCAAGGAAGAAGAGGATTTCTTCTTCGTCCACAAGTATAAAGCTTGGAATGTTCAATTCCGTATATGAAAACTCCTTCTCGTTCAGCTGTATCTTCTTCACGATGAAATGGCTCTTCAAAGAGTAGTTGGTTAACAGCTTAACGTTTATTCTTCTGGAATTTTTCTTAAGCTCGTCTAAGACTCCGGAATGAAACATTTGGAAAAGTTTGTCGTCAGTAGCTACGATAAAGACTTCTTTTTTGGCTTTTCTTATGATCTCAGAGGCTTTTGCGTTTATCCGAAGCATACCTTTCAGTATCTGGAAGGACTCCTTCTCTGCCTCAGAATTCTCCGTGGGACGGGGTAGAGAGCGCCACAACTTCACGATCTCCTCTTTTGTCTTCTCAAGGAGCATCAACCTCTGCCTCTTGATCTCGATGAGGTTAGAGAGGGCTTGATCGATAGGGAGGGCCACGAACTTAGCCGGTTTATCGAGAACCCTATAGATCAACCCCATCTTTTCCAATTTTCTCAAAATCTTGTAGGTTTCGGTCCTATGTATGGAGAGAGCCTCTGAGACACGCTGTGCCTTCTGCCCTCCAAACCTGGCAAGGTAGAGGTATACTTTCGTTTCGTTCTTTAGGAGACCGAACTTTGACAATGACTCTTGCATCAGTTCCATCACTGTCGGCTTACCACGATCTAAACTGGGCTTCCAGATTCCGTTCTTCTTGTAAGGAAAGGCGACGGACTCCTTGCCCTTTAACCGGGGAAGCAGAGCTGCTCCATTAAGGGGGTCATCCTCAAACTCGTTGGCCAAGCTCTTGACTCCTCTCTCCAATGGCTACTCACTCTTTTGCTGGTCTTAGCCGCGGCTCAACCAAGATTCTACCGGAGCATCTTAAAGGTTTATGAACCGGAGGCATGGACTCAAGGTTCAGCCTCAACTAGTTAGACTTCCAAAGACACTTCCAGAGGGAACAATCCACTTTTCTATCTATATTTCTCCTTCTTAGATAGGTTTCGCACCACTTAAAAGGCAACCACCAAATTCTAAATCTAGCATAAGAACCGTGGGGGAAGTGGTTTGCATGTCCTCTCTCCGAAGGTTTCAGGACAAGATCGATGTCTTAGATTTGATAATAAGCATACTCAAGGATCATGAGAAGAGCCTTTCAGACTTCATCGAGAAGATGGACGCTTTCATCAAGGAGGTATCTGTCTTAAAGAAAGTTGGTGAGGAGAACAGAATTTCGCGACCGGGAAGGTTTACTCAGAGAGATAACTGCAACGCCATCTCTGTTGGGTGTAGGAGATGGTCGGATTTTAGGGAGGTTAGCATGGGAGCCCGCCTCGTCGTCTTCGAGGTGAGGGACGGCGGCCTCTACATAACATCCATGTCTAACGGGTTTATCTTTAAACATTTTCATAAGTTACCCGGCTCAGAGGCAGTAACCTCCCTTCCTCCCGAAAGTTTAGATGTTGGAAACGTTAAACGTTGGCTCTCGGACGAGCTTAAGGTTCCAGAAAACAGAATTGTAGAGGGACACCTCTTCGAACCGTAAGTCTGTTGTTTCAGGAACCAATCTGTTTCTGTCGACTAATGTTTGATGTTTATTAGTTCCATCATTTCCTCGAAGTATCTCAGTACGTTTAAGCCTTTTTCGGTGATCACGTATTTCTTCCTTTTGTTCACCTCGATCTTTTTGATTATCTCTTGAGATGTCATAGATTCGAGGATTTCCTGTAGGGGTGTCCATGAGAGGTTCGTCTTGTACATGATGCGGGTCGGTTTGTTTACTCCTTTCCTTATTGCTCGTAGCACGTCTAGGTAGATTTCGAGTCTCGATCTTTTCTGCGTCATGTTTATCTGACTAACAGTTTAACACTATCAATATATAA
>LUCD01000001.1 GCA_001593925.1 Candidatus Bathyarchaeota archaeon B26-1 | reverse complement strand
ACCGTGAGGGCAGGCCGAACGTTATGCCGGCTGGGTGGAGCATGGTCACCTCCGCCGTGCCCCCGATGTTGGCTGTGAGCATAGGCCACAGGAGGTACACTCACAAGCTGATCGAGGAGACCGGCGAGTTCGTCATAGTCTTCCCCAGCGAGGGGATGGGAGACCTCATCAACTACACCGGTTCATGTTCAGGGAGGAACGTGGACAAGTTCAAAGAGTACAACATAGAGACCTTAAAGTCAAAGTATGTGAAGCCTCCCCTCATAAAGGACGCGGTTGCCTGCTTCGAGTGTAAGGTTAGGGGTAAACTCGTGACGGGAGACCACACGATCTTCGCCGGCGAGGTCTTAGCCTCCTACGTATCAGAGAAGTACAAGGATCGCCTCTACAACTTCGGCGACGACAGATACAGAACGATCCCCAGAGAGTAAAAAATGTTCGAAGCCGTAATCTTCGACTGGGACGAAACGTTAGCTGACACTAAACGCGTAATCGTGCTCTCCTTCCAGAAGGTGCTGAAGTCCATAGGATGCAAGGTCAGCGACGAATTCATCGAGAGGAGAATCGGAATCGGCTCTAGAAAATTATTCAAGGAAGCCCTGAAGGCCGCTGGGCTCCCCTTCGACGACAAGACCGTGGAGAACCTCGTGGAGAAGAAGATAAGTGTACAGGCGGAACTAACCGGAGAGGTGGAGCTCTTCGATGGAGCCGTCGACCTTCTAGAGGCTCTACAGGGAAGAGTGAAGATAGCCTTGGCTACGATGAGCAACCGTAAAACCATCGACAAGATTCTGAGAGAGAAGGGGGTCAGAAAGTACTTCGACCTTGTCATAACGGAAGACGAGGTCTCCCAGCCGAAGCCGAACCCAGAGATATTCCTCAAATGCGCGGCTGAGCTGGGATGCCGGGTTCAGAGATGCGTAGTAATAGAGGACTCAATATTCGGGGTGAAAGCAGCCAAAGAAGCCGGGATGAAGTGTATAGCGATCCCCTCCGGGGCGTACTCGGCTGAGGAACTCAGGAGGGAAGGAGCCGACTTGATAGTCGATTCGATCAAGGAGAAGGAGAGAATACTCAGCTTCATATTTGGAGAGGCGGGATCGTCTGATCGAAAGCGTAAAAGCGGTTTTATGGGGGTTTAGGTCAATTCTTCTTTAGGTGACTTCCTTGAAGGTTAGGAAGGTTCTCATGCTGACGCATTCAGCCGGTTTCAGACACGACTATCTCCCCACGGCTAGGAAGACCGTCAGGGAGCTGGGAAAGCTCTCAGGAATGTTCCAGACTTTAGACACGGAGGACTGCTCCCTGATAAACGCCGACGTCTTAAGCGAGTGTTCAGCCCTCATCTTCGCAACCACAGGCGAACTCCCCATGAGCGAGGAGCAGAAGAGGCTACTTCTAAAGTTCGTGAAGGAGGGAGGAGGCTTCGTGGGCATCCACAACGCCGCCGACACCTTCCACGAGTTCCCGGAGTACGGCGAGATGCTGGGAGGCTACTTCCAAGCCCACCCTTGGAGCCAAGAGATAACAGTCATTGTGGAAGACCAGACTCACCCCGCCACGAGACACCTACCCAAAACCTTCAAGGTGAAAGAGGAGGTCTACACCTTTAGGGACTGGAGCCGAGAAAGAACCCATGTACTGATAAGCCTAGACAAAAGATCCGTGGACCTGAGTAAGGGCACCCGTCCTGATCAAGACTATGCCCTATGCTGGTGCCACAGCTACGGGAAAGGAAGAGTCTTCTACACGGCTTTCGGCCATTTCAAAGAGTTGTGGAGGGAAGAATGGTTCAGGACGCATCTGCTAAACGGGATATTGTGGACTATGAAACTGGTGGAGTGAAAGACCCCGCCCCATGATCTAGCGTGGTATCTCGGCGCCCCGAAAATGAGGATAGATCGCTCATCTTCCGCTATGAAGGCTGGGGAACAGGCTAAGATGATCCCGAAAGTTTCATTTATTTTCGTCTAAAGATTAGAATGTACTCGTGAACCTTGTTTACGATGAAAACGTATGGGTAACCTAAGGGTCTCAGATTGTTGTACTCCTTCCTCCTATCCCAGATGATTATGTCCTCTAATGAAAAGCCGATTTCTCTCATCATGTTGATGACGTCTACATGGAACGGGATGAAAAGACTTTGCACCCTAATATCCATCACTATAACGACGCATCTCTTCCCGGGTTTTAGCACTTCACGAACTTTAGAGAATATCTCCCTCAAAGACTCCATAAACCGCCCATAATCCTCGATGTTCCCGAGGTCTCTGGGCAGTTCAGAATATGGTCTAGGCTTCTTATAATCGGCCGTTCTCTTCCTTTTATGGATAAACCAGTATGGAGGAGACGTTATCACCAAGTCGACAGATTCAGGCTCCACAAACTTCGTTAAGTTGACGGAGTCTCCGCAGTAGATTCTAGGCTGGTTAACGGATGATAGAAGCGTCTTCTGCTTAGAAAGACGTCTCTTGGCCAGATCAACGAACGCCGGGTTAATATCGATTCCTATTCCGACCCGTTCTAAATCTCTAGCGGCTATCACCGTGGAACCACTTCCCATGAAAGGGTCAAGTACAACATCGCCCTTCTTCGTGTAGATTCTGATCAGTCGTCTACATAATTCAACGGGAAACATGGCGGGATGATGCATCCTCACCTCTTCAGGCGTCTTCGTTACATCCCAAACGCTGATGGAGTATCTCTCCCACGTTTTCCCATCAAGATCGTTTAACGGCTCCTTCCTCCTCGAAGACAACGTTCTATTAGGCATATCTAAATCCCATGCTTTACCCTTTATCAACAACTACGCATTACTATACCCCCGTACCTTAAAGATGTTGGTTGTGGTTCTAGCGGGCTCTAAGCCCCGTTTACAATCGACGCCACCAACCAGAAAAAGGATGGGTTGGAGAAAAAAGATACAAGGTTGAATCATAACGCCTTCACGTTTGGGAAACCGGCCTTTGCCACGTAGTTTAGGTCACTCCTTCCTCCTCTGCAAGTATCTTTACGGCTTTTTCCCCGCTTAGGCCTAGGCTGGTGAGTTCCTCTATCTTGTGTTCGAGGGCGTATCTGCTCCGGCCGTAGACGCTGACGTACCTGTATAGTATCCGTTGGTATAGGATGTCTGGTGGAAGCCAGGGTTTGGGTTTCTCCTCAACCTCGATTCTCGGTTTCGCCTCAGCCCCTTCAAGGATGCCCTCCTCCTCGGCTAGTTTCTTTATCGCTTCTTCCCTGTTCAGGCCCTCTTTCATGTACGATTGTATTTTGCGTTCAACCATCCTAGCGCCTCTGCCGTAGAGTGTGCTGTACGTGTGGATCAGCCTCTCATAGAGAAGGTCAACGTCTACTGGAGGCTTAGGCTTCTCCTCGACCTTGAACTCGGGGATAACGCCGGTACGCTCAACGTGCTTGAGAAGCTCGGAAATCTTACCGGTGTAAAGGGTGCGAACTTTGTTTTCACGATTTGAAATCGCGAAAAAGGTCGAGGATATCAGGAGTGCGATGAAGAAGGTGGATACCCCTTGCCCATGAGCCAAACTATAAAATAAAAGGATTATTAGAAAGATGTCTGTTATGAGCTCTATGACCATCTCTAAACTGAAGTCGAAGTCCATCAGGACCGTGCTTCTATCCCCCTCCGGAATTATCCCTATCTTAAGGCAGTCTTTAATACCGGTCTTCACCTCGATGAGTGATGGCTCCAACGAGCGGACAACCCTATCCTTCTTATTTATGGAGCCGGCTCTAATGTAGTTCAGAACCGCCCGATAACACTTCTCAGCCGGGATGTTGAAGGTTCCCCTCCAATCCGGCATCCAAAACCTCTCCCATCAAACCCACAAATAAAATAGGGAGGAGAGATGCTGATATCGTTTTCCTTCGGCTACCAGCAGTCCACTATCGAGATGATTGCAGATAAACCTGTCTGGCCTGCGATATCTATGATCCTCCGCCGGGGGTCTCCGGGTCCCACTTGTACCACTCAACTGTGGCGCTTATCTTTACCGCGAAGACATCATCGCCCCCAGCAGAGGGAGAGATCATCTGTTGTCCGACGAAGTTAAAGGAGGAGGCTTGGGGCGGCCTATCCCTCCTCAGCCCTGTCGACGCGCATTCTCCACTCCTCATACTTCTCGAGGAGCCCCGTCTGCTCCGCGGCTATCCTAACCCACCTGTAGGCTGGGAGGCCCTCCTTCACTATGAGCTCCAGCGGGTCCACCCTCTTCCCAAGCTTCCTCCGAAGCCACCGGTACATCCTCAACTCGAGCCTGTCAACCACTTCCGGCTCGTCTTCGGCTAGGTTCCTAACCTCACCCGGATCGGCCTCTAAATCGTAGAGTTCCGTTTCAGGCGTCTCCCAGAAAGATTTGTCCAAGGTCTTTATGAGCTTCCATCTTCCAACCCGGACGGCCCTCTTAGCTGTCCAGAGGCCTTGATTGACGTATATCTCCTTGTACCCGTCGACCTTACCCTCCGATATCTCGATCAGGCTCTTCCCTTCCATGCTTTTAGGAACCTCTAAGCCGAAGAGGTCGAGGACTGTAGGCGCGACTGAAAGGGTGGACTGGACTAGGTCTCTAACCCTCTTCCCTTCCGGCAACCTTTCTGGGCACCTCACTATTAAGGGTACGTGCACCGTCGGTTCGTAGACATCGCAGTGGTCGAAGTAGAAGTGGTGTTCTCCTAGGCTCTCCCCGTGGTCGGAGGTGAAGATTAGAGCCGTCTCGTCGTAGATTCCAAGGTCTTCTAGCAGGTTCAGCAGCTCTCCAAGGTTGTCGTCTGCGTAACGTATCTCCCCATCATACTGGGCTATAACGTACTCGATGTCCGTTATGTTCTCCTTCATGGCGTCTAGGTGCCTCTTGATGAAGGGCCACACCGGCTGGGTCCTCAACACGTCTAGACTTCGATTTTCCGGGTCGGTCTCGTCTCCCTGATAGAAGAGCCTCCTGTAGGGTTCGGGAGGCCGATATATGCTGTGGGGGTCCCAGTAATGGACGAAGAGGAAGAAGTCCTCGTCCTTATGCTCCCTTATCCAAGGCAGAGCCATCTCGTTGATCTCTTCAGCGTCGACCTGTTGGAGTTTTCTCCTAATCCCGGCGACCGGGTTCATGTAGTACTTGAAGCCTCTAGCGAACCATCGTCTCATCATGTAAAGGGTGCTCACAGCGGCCGTTGTCACCCCGTTCTGGGCTAGAATCTCCGTCAGGTAGGGGATCGACTCGCTCAGACTCTCGGTTCTACTGTGGGAGACTACACCCGTCATGATGCCTCTCTGTCCCGTGAACATCGACGTGAAGGAGGGCTGGGTTGGAACGTCGGATGGGTAAGCGTTCTCGAAGAGAACCCCCTCGTCAGCCAGCCGGTCTATGTTCGGCGATGTTTCCTTCCCGTATCCGTAACATCCTAAGTGGTCAGCCCGCAACGTATCTATCACGAAGAGGATAACCTTCATGCTTCAGCTCCCCAACCAGCGAAGTATTCCTCCTCTGCCGATTTAAAGTTTAACTTCCCCGAGGACTGGTGAACCCTCTCTTCTGACCGTACCTCTCTGGACGACTCATATTCGCCTTCCACTTCTCTATGAAAAGTTTGTCGACGTTGATCTTTACTCCCTGAGTATCCTCCACGATCCCCATGAAGTCTAGTATGTAGAAGATCACGTCTATGAGCTCCTCGTTCACCTTCTCCCAGCTCATCCCCTTCTTGTAAGCGTCGGCGGCCTCGCCCAGCTCGACGAAGGCCCAGAGGAGCTTCTGCATCAGGGCTGACTCATCGTGGGGAAAACCTTTCTCAGCCACGAGCCGCTTAACCATCTCTTTAGCCCTGTTGAACGTACATTCCTCCACGGTTCCTTCACCGCCTATCTTGGAGCGTTCTCCCTGAAAGGTTCACCGAAGCAAGTTATAACTTGTTCCGAAAGTTAAGGGTCACGCGAGGCGTGGGTGTGGAGGCTTCCTAACCTGTCTCCCACACCGGGGACAGAAGATGGCGTCTAGGGGTAACTCTTGACCGCACAGGTAACAGAACCTAGGGTAAGCCTCAGCGGGCACCTCCGGTTTGGGCTTAGGCGCCGCGGGAACAGCCGGGGTTATGGCGGATTCTTCCTTCACGCGCATAGAGTAGTAAAGGTATGTTAAGGCTATCGGTTGTACCGGCTGGATCAAGGCGATTAGAACCGTTAGGATGATGTCTCTTAGACGGTACGTTGCGAGGCTCAACGCCTCGCCGAGGACACCGGCGACGATTATTAGGAGACTTGTCACGGCAACTATCGTTAAGGCCTTAATCCATCCCTTCCCGACGAGCCGCCTACTTCTTCCCAGACTCTCTAGGGCGCCCCTCCTTTCGATCACTATAACGGGCACAACGAGGGCGAAGGTAACCGCGATCATGAATCCCGGCACCACGAGGCATAGCAGCCCTAAGACCGTTAGGACGCCTGTGATCAGCCCAGCTGCCGAGAGGGTTCTGATGTTATATACCAAGAAGAGGATCGTCCTCTCGACGTCGATCTTCTCTCCCTCCAGTATGGAGTTTACGTACTCAACGGCTACACCGTTGACGATGGCGCTGATAACCCACCACGTCAGCATACTCAACACGAAGAAAGTCAAGAGGTAAGGAAGGCTGCCAATTATGAAGCTCTGGATGTCCGTCCCTATCTCTGGGAGGCTCTGGGGGAAGATTAGAACCTCCAAAGCGTATCTAACGGCGTTATTCACAAGGTTAGAGAAGAAGAACGGGAGGAAGAAGTACATAAACCTAGAGAGGTAGAGGTTGAAGGACATACTGATGATCTCGGTCGCCGAGGGGTCCCGCGAGAGCCTTTCAAGAACCATGGCAAGCCAGATAAAAGGAGAACACAACGATATTTAAGTGTAATAATAGGCCGCCACGGGAGGCTCAACGCATTTATTTACTTGTCATAGATAATGCATCTATCAGAGGGAAATGGGAGAAGATGGTTAGAGATGGGGGTTAACCTCCGAGACCTTGTGCCAAAGACTCAGATAAACCTGAAGGACCTGTCCGGCAAGTCGATAGCTATAGACGCCTACAACGCGCTCTACCAGTTCCTCGCGATAATTAGACAGCCCGACGGAACCCCTCTGAAGGACCGTGCGGGTAGGGTGACGAGCCACCTGAGCGGCCTTTTCTACCGGACATGCAACCTTCTAGAGATGGGGATAAAGGTCATCTACGTCTTCGATGGGACCCCTCCAGCCCTCAAGGAGGCTGAGATAAAGAGGAGGTCCCGAGTCAAGGATGAGGCGTTAAAGAAGTATGAGGAAGCCTTGAGGATGGGGAGAATCGAGGAGGCCCGGATGTACGCTCAGATGACCTCTCGACTTAAGGATTACATGGCTGAGGACGCTAAGCGCCTCCTCGACTTCATGGGGATTCCTTGGGTTCAAGCCCCCTCGGAGGGGGAGGCTCAAGCCGCCTACTTGGTCAAGGAGGGAGACGCCGACTACTGTGCCAGTCAGGACTACGATAGCCTCCTCTTTGGGGCTCCACGGCTCCTCCGCAACCTCACAATCTCTGGGAGGAGAAAACTTCCCCGAAAGAGGGTGTACGTAGAGGTTGTTCCAGAAGTTATCGAGCTCGAAAGGGTCTTGAGAAGTTTAGGGATAACCCGTGAGCAGTTGATAGACATAGGAATCCTGATAGGTACCGACTTTAACCCGGACGGAGTAAAGGGCATAGGCCCCAAAAAAGCCTTAAAACTGATAAAGGAGTATGGAAGCCTCGAGGAAGCCATGCCGAAACTGAAAGACTTAACCTTCCCCGTAAATCCCGGAAAGATCAAGGAGATATTCCTCAACCCAGAGGTCACAGAAAACTACAGCATAGTGTGGAAGGAAGTCGATGTCGAAGGGGTTGTAGACTTCCTCTGCGGCGAGAAAGACTTCTCAGAAGACCGCGTCAGGAAAGCCCTAGCCAAGGCGATCTCAGGTTTCAAGAAGGCTAAAGCCAGAAGAACGATCGACGAATGGTTCTAGAGGAGCCAGAAACAGCCGAGAAAAACCATCATGGCGGCACTTCTCTCCACATGGGGCTGAGAAGGTTGGTCGACAGCATCTTCTTTGTGGGCCACGTCTCCATCGACAGGGTAGAGAACATCAACGGCGTCAGGGTTCAGCCGGGAGGGGCCGCCCTCTACGCGGCTGTAGCCGCCAAGACCCTCTTCGAGAACGTTAGACTCGTCTCAGTTATTGGTAGAGACTACGGGTTCATGGATGTTCTAGCCTCCCTCGGCCTCAGATACATAAAGGTGTTTAATATGCCCTCCACCCGGTTCGAGATAAGTTACGACAGCCGTTGGGACGCGAGGTACGTTAAGGCGAGTTACGGTGCGGGTTCAAGGGTCTCAGCCTCAATCCTCCCCGTGGAGGCTTTCAGCCCCAGGAGCATAGTTCACGTCTCGCCTATACCCCCTAAGAGAGCCGGTAAGATCGTTGAGAGGGTGAAGTCTAAGTCGCCGGAGACCCTCATCTCCCTCAACACTTGGATGGGCTACATAAGGGGGCGGAGAAACCGGGAGCTCCTCAAGGAGCTGGCTTTAAAGAGCGACTTCTTCATACTGAACGACTCCGAGGCTAAAGCTTTAGCTGGGACTCAGTCCCTCTCCACAGCCCTCAGGCTCTTGAAGGCTAAGATGCTCGTCGTCACTCTCGGCGAGCTCGGCGCTATAATAAGCCGTGAAGGAGGCGAGGTTCAGATGGTTCCAGCCCTAAACTTTCCGGTCTCGAAAGTTGTTGACACGACGGGCGCCGGGGACGTCTGGTGCGGGGCCTTCCTAGCGGCCTACAAGGTCTCGGGGGACATCATGAGGTCCGTCACGGCCGCCTCGATAATCTCCGGGATAAAATGTTCCGGGTGGGGGTTCGAGAAGCTCAGGAACCTGAGGTTTAGGGGGATTGAAGAGTTGATAGATTATGTGATCGGGTTGAGGGAGGGAGCCGTCCAGAAGAGGCTTACGGACTACGTTAAGTAGCGGCTAGCCGCCGGAGATACTCATAGTCCTTCCTCAGCTCGAGCTCCTTCTCCTCGGGTTCCAGCTCCCTCCTCGTTCCTCTCCTGACAAACTCGACCTCCACGAAGCCTTTGAACCCCCTCCGCTTAAGCGCGTCGCAGATTATCCCGTAGTCGATGACTCCGTCCTCAAGCCTAGTCCACAGAATCTCCCCGTCCCCGCCGATCCTGAAGTTGAAGGTGTGGACGTTCACGATGTAATCGCTTAGGAGCTCCATCTCGCGTTTAAGCTCCTCAGGGGTTGAGTGTTCCTCCATAACTTGGTAGTTCAGCGCTAGGTTCTCCTCCCCCACAAGGTCTAAGAGCATGAGCGTGGAGTCAACCTCGTCGGTCAATGTGTTGGCATGCCTCTCCATAGCGAAGATCACGCCTTCATCCCGCCCGGTCTTGCATATCTCTTTTAGGTCTCTCACGACGAGGCTCCAGTATTCTTTGTCAGCCGCTTTGGAGCCTCGACCTCCAGCCCATATCCTACAAATCCTCGCTCCTAGACCCTTAGTCATCTTCAGGGCGAATTTAACCTCTGCCTTGAGGTTCTCCATGCCAGCCCTCACGTAAGACCCGAACATTGAGGCTTCAAGCCCATGGTCCAAGAGGGCTTTCCTGACGCGGCTAACGTACTCTTGGTTGTATGGTCTAGGTGTGTGTGGAGGTTGACCCCAAACCTCGACCCCGTCGAAGCCTATGCGGGCCGCGGTCTCGATTATCTCGAATATTGGGAGCTGACCTTTCCAAGCGATCGTGCAGACGCCGACCTTCATGCCTGGACCTCCAAGACTCGCGTCGATAAAGAAGGCTTAAAAGGCTTATTTGCTTTTTCTTCTTTCATAGAACTGAAGCCGGTGTCTTCTATGCCCGTCGTTATAATCGAGATGTGGGAGGGAAGAAGCGAGGAACAGAAACGCACCTTGATAAAGGGTGTGACGAAAGCCTTCGAGGAGATAGGGGTTAAGCCTGAATGGGTAACCGTAATAATCCATGATGTGCCGAAGAGTAGCTGGGGGATGAGCGGCGAACAAGCGTCGAAACTCAGTCCCTAAATTCCCTCCTCCTTTTTATGCGAGATGTTAAATTAGGTTGTCAGGTGGTTCCAGCCCGATGGGGATGCGTCCCATAATCGTGGATGACACCTGCCCGATCTGTGAGGAAACCTACCCTCACTTTATGCTCCAACGTTGTAGCCGTTGCGGCAGGCTCTACTGCAGGAACTGCACCGTACTAAACGATCTCGGTGAGGTTCTCTGCCTAAACTGCGCCAGAAGGATGGTTACGCCTAGATTTAGGCCTAAGAGCAAATACGCCCCGCTCAGCATATACCTCGCTAGGAGAGCCGTTTACAGTTCTCAAGTCACCCTTAAATTCTCCAAGATAGAAGAGATAATCGGGGATGTCCTCCCATACTCAGCATACCATTCTAAGAGTTGGTGGAGCAACGTCCGCAACAGGTCGCCCTCGGAGGCTTGGATGACCGTCGGTTGGAGGGTTGAATCCGTCAACCTAGAGAGGGAAGAGGTCACTTTCAAGAAGGAGAAGAAGCCAGCCTCGAAGGATTCTTCAACAAAAAAGACTAGGAGACGGAGAACCTCCAAGAAGGCCTTCAGAGAGCTCGTCCATAAGAAGTTTGGGAGGCGGAGGGCTAAAAAAGGCCCCTCAAAGACGAAGATAGCGATCCTCCAAGCGAGACTCAAGAATCTAGAACGTGCCAGCGTCCTTCCACGGAGTTATAGGGGCCTCAAGCCTCGAAGCGCCTACGAGAAACGCCTCTACAAGCCCGGAGAGAAACCTAAGTAGTTCTCCTACTTGTTATCAGCTCAACCTCGAAGAGGCTTTGAACACTCCTCTTGAGGAGGCTGAGCGCAACTTCCTCCATGTTCTCCTCTGTGGCGTCTTCCGCCTCCTTCAGGACATCGTCCTTCACCTTGAGGAGAAGTCTCAGTTCCTCCTTCGAGAAGAGGACGGAGAGCCCTTCCCCCTCCTCTAACGTGATGTTCCTCTTGCCCATAGTGCAACCGGTTGTTATCTGAATTCCGTCGACGAAGCAGGAGCGGGGTGGACGAGGCTCCGTTCCGACTACGGCTTTAATTTTGAAGGGGTCCCTGCCGAGAACCTCGACCGCGTATAAGCCGGCCTTCAAGCCCAACGCTAGGAAGGGGCCGAGATGGCCGTGGAACCTAACGGCTTCCCTTAATAACTCCTCGGAAACGCGCGTGGACAACCCGCATCACCATCCCTTAACGAAGAGACCAAACACGTGCCGACGCGTTATCTTTATTCTAACGTTAGTATTTTTAAGTTATTGTGAGGAGGCTCCGGTTTCGCTCTTGGATGGGTTATGGCACTTTCACATGGGTGTTGGTGGGGGAGGGCTGTGAAGAGCGTCGTCGCCTTCGGTTACGCCGGCTTCAAGGGTGTAAACGAGCTCATAGAGATGTTGAGTAGGTTTAAGGTTGGCGTTCTCGTCGATGTTAGAAGGTTCCCCAAGAGCAAGAATCCAGAGTTTACCCGGGAGAGCCTCGAGGCCGAACTTCCGAAACACGGCATTCAGTACGTCTACATGGGCGAGTCTCTCGGCGGCTACAGGAGGGGAGGATACAGGAAGTACATGGAGACCGAGTCTTACAGGGAGGGTGTGAGACGCTTAGCCGATTTGGCTGGAGAGACCGCAAGCCGAGGGAAGAGATTAGCCCTGATGTGCCTAGAGAAGAAGACCCGATACTGCCATAGAAGATTCATAATTCAGACCCTCTCCGAGATGGGTATAGAGGTAACCGAGATTGAGGAATGAATCACCAACGTTTTTGGAGAGTTCCCTCCTTGAGAGCCTGCTTAACCTTGCGGAAGCACCGCTCTATGAGCTGGGCGTACTCAGCCTTCACCTTCAACCTAAGCGCGAACCACTCCCTCCGCGCCGCGTACAAGTTCCCTCGACTTAGGTATCCGCAGAGCCTACTCATACTGCCGAGGAGAACCGGTATCTTACCTTCCAGACACGCAACGCCGGCCTTCTGAGCCATCGTCGACGCCTCCTTGAACCTACCCTCCAAGATTAGGAGGAACCCTGAGAGGCTGTAGTGCCAAGCGGCCTCAAAGTACTCTTGGGCCTCAAAATATTTGTCGGCCGCTCTGGAGTACTCTTCAGCCGTCTTTTCGACTTCGTCCAGTAGCCATCTGCAGTTACCGGCGTCCCTGTGAAGCCCCCCTGAAAGGACGAGTTTCCCCTCCTTTTCAGCCTTCTCCGCGGCCCACCGGTAACAGTCTCCCGCCCCTTCCAAGTCTCCCCTATCCTTGAGGAAGTCCCCGATACGTTTGAGGTCTAAGGCTGACCCCTCAAGCCTCGGAGACCTCCTCATGGCTTTGCAGTACTTCTGAACCATGAGATTGCATTTCTCAGCCGGTTCGCGGCGTCCTGCGTCCCTGTAACATTTAGCGGCCTTTATGTATAGGAGAGACGCTTCGAGGCTTCCTTCGGTCCTCCAGAGGCGCTCTGCGGCCTTCTCGTAGAACTCTCCAGCCTTGGCCATGAAGACCCTGAACCTCTCCATGTCTCCTAAGAGGCCTGAGTAGGCCGCGGCTCTCTGCATGAGGAGGGCGGCTTCTTCGTATCTGCCTTGCTTTAGGGCTTCTTCGGCCTCTCTGACGAGTTCGAGGTGCTTCTCTTCCCGTGCCGGCAAGATTCTTCTCCGTTGTGAGATAACCGTGTAGGATGATTAAATGTTTATGTTTGGATGATGTTGGGCTCCTCTTCTACTGGTTTTCTTTAGCGACCATGACCTCGGTCGCTTTGATCACGGCTTTCACCCTGTCTCCAACCTTTATATCCAGCTCTTCGACGGCTTCCCGTGAGATTAATGCTGTAACCAAGGTTGGAGCCTCTATCTTGATCTTCACCTTGGCGGCTACCTCCCCTTTCTCGACCTCCTCAACTACTCCTTCGAGGCTGTTTCTGGCGCTTATCCTCAATCCAACCGCCTCCCAGTACTCCTTATCTCCCAAGAGGCTGGCCACATAAGCCTCCATGCGGCGGTACTCCCTGAGTAGGTTCCTCCCGAGCTCCGTGAGCTCGGCTCCTCCACCCTCCTTTCCTCCCCTAAAAGCCTTAACGACGGGTCTCCCTAGGGTTCTCCTCATCTTCTCCAAGTAGTTCCAAACGTACCGGTATGACATGCCGAGCTTCTTTGAAGCCTTCGAGATGGAGCCTTCATCCTCTATGGCTTGGAGTATCTCGGCGCCTCCTTTCCCTAGGACGGGTTTCCCTTCATGTTCAAGCCAGACCTTGCAGGCTGTTCTGTGGGAGGCTTTATGAGCGGCCATTCGCATCCTCACAAGCCTTTTTGGTCGAAAGGCTTATAAAAGCTCCCTAACCGAAATATACGGTTATGCATAACGGTGAACCGGCTTGCAGAGACCCACACCGCTCCACATGTTGATCGTGATCTTAACCGTCCTCTTAACCGTCGGGGTAATCCACGATTTTCTCTCAACACCCCGGAGAAGGCTTATAATCGCCACAACCACAAGCCTATACGACACGGGAATCCTAGAAGAGATAAAGAGAGCCTTCGAGGAGAGACACCCGATAGACCTACACTTCATCTCCGTCGGAACCGGTTTAGCCATACAACACGCAAAGAGGGGGGACGCCGACCTCATCCTAGTTCACGCGCCCTCGATGGAGCTGGCCTTCCTAAGGGAGGGCTACGGCGTCAACAGGAAAATCTTCGCCTACAACTTCTTCGTTATAGTCGGCCCGGCCGAAGACCCTGCGGATGTCGAAGGCTCAAATGTAACGGAGGCCCTCAAAAAGATAGTTGAGGCTGGAAGGCTCAACCGCGCCCGATGGGTCTCGAGAGGAGACAACTCTGGAACCCACTTGAAGGAGATAAGCCTCTGGACCGCAGCCGGATTCAACTGGACAGCGCTTAGAGGGGAGTCATGGTTCATGGAGTCTGGAACCGGCATGGGTAGAACCTTACTCATCGCCAACGAGCGGGAAGCCTACACACTATCGGATATAGGGACATACCTCAAATACTCTTCTGAGGGGCTGATAGAGCTGCAGGTTCTCGTTGATGAGGCCGAGGAACTCATAAACGTCTACAGCGCGATAGCGGTTGATCCTAGGGTTGTTTCAAACGTGAACTTCGAGGACGCCGTAACCTTCATAAAGTTCCTCATCTCGGAGGACTGCCAGAACCTGATCCAAGAGTACATGAGAGATGTCTATGGGAGAAGCCTCTTCTACCCAGCCGTAAAGCTGCTCAAAGAGAACACTGACCCAAGAGCCGCCGAGTGGATAAGGAACTACGCATACTTCAACGGAACCGAGTGTCCTCCACAGTATAGGTATAACTACCCGGAACTATACGATGATCGGTGAGGCGTGTTCAAGAATGGCCTTGGACATCCTTGAAGGTTTGAGACGCGCCGTTGAGCTCATACTCTCCGGCGACCCCTCAGTCCTTGACGCTACTCTACGCTCCCTATACGTTTCGGGGGCGGCGACCTTCCTCGCCTCCATCCTCGGGTTACCCATCGGGATGATGATAGGGTCTAGGGAGTTCCCGGGTAGAAGGTTGCTTAGAGGCTTCTTCAACGCTCTGCTTGGAATACCAACCGTCGGTTTAGGGTTGATCCTATACTTGATCCTCTCGAGGAGCGGGCCTCTAGGCGCTCTTAGAATGCTCTACACACCCTCAGCCATGATCCTTGGCCAAGCCTTGCTCGTCCTCCCCATACTTGTCAGCTTCACGGCGAACGCCGTCGAGAACGTTGAGAGGGAGATCAAAGACCTCTCCAAGACTCTCGGAGCGTCCGAGCTGCAGGCGAGCTTAACGGTCTTTAGGGAGGCTTTGCCGAGCGTCTCCTTGGCGGTCATCGCAGGCTTCAACAGGGCTTTAGCCGAGCTCGGAGTCGCGTTGATGCTCGGAGGCAACATCGCCGGGTTAACCAGAGTCTTGACGACGACCATAGCCATGGAGGCAACCCGTGGAAACATAGAGCTCAGCATAGCGTTGACCATAATCCTACTCTCGATAGTCTTCGTCCTGAGCTCTGCGGCGAACGTGCTCAAGGAGAAGTTGGAGGGATGAGCGGTGCCTCCTCTCATGAGCCTCCGCGACTTGGTGAAAGATTACGGCGAGGTAAGGGCTCTCGACCATGTAAGCCTAGAGGTTGAGGACGGCGAAACCCTCGCCGTCTTCGGGCCTAACGGAGCCGGGAAGACAACCCTGCTGAGGATCATGGCTGGCATAGAGGCGCCTACGAGCGGCAGAATCTACTATAGGGGAGTTGAGGTTGGCGGGAAAGGCTTAGCCGAGCTGAGGAGGAGATGCACCATGGTCTTCCAGAGAACCGTTATCTTCAACACGACGGTCTACAAGAACGTCGCGTACGGGCTGGCTGTTAGGGGTCTACCCCAAAACGAGGTGGCGGAGAAGGTTAAGGACGCTCTGAACCTCGTCAAGCTGAAGGGTTATGAGCGTAGACCGGCGAGGAGGCTCTCAGGAGGAGAGCAACAGAGGGTCGCCCTAGCGAGGGCTATAGTGCTGGAGCCGGAGCTCCTACTCTTAGACGAGCCGACAGCGAACCTAGACCCGGAGACCGCCTCCATAATCGAGGAGACAATAAGGTACATGAATAGGGAGAAGGGAACCACGGTCGTCGTCGCAACCCATAACGTCTTCGGGATGGGGAAGGTCGCCGAGAGAGCCATATTCCTTATGAACGGAAGGATCGTCGAGGAGGGTTCGGTGAGCGACGTCCTTCTGAGGGTTTCTCTGAAAGATGCGGGTTTCTCCATGCTTGACAACATCTTTGTCGGCTGGGCTGAACCGACCCCGAACGGGACATCCGCCATAGATATCGGTGGAGGAGTTAAGATCGAAGCCTCAGGTAAGAGGAGGGGCCGCGTAACAGCGTTGATCCCTCCCATAGACATCATCATCTCTAAGAAGCCTCTGGACTCAAGTGCAAGGAACGTTCTGAAGGGGAGAATCGTAGAGGTCTCAGAGGCAGGTTCAACCGTCAGGCTGAAGGTTGAGGCTGGAAGAGTCTTCACGGCTCAGATAACGGAGGCTTCCCTCAAGGAGATGAAACTGAACGTGGGCTCCGAGGTCTACCTAACCTTCAAGGCGTCATCGATCCGGCTACTATAAACCCGGCGGAGAACGCCTCCACATCTCCAACCACTTCATGTAAGCGTCGTATATTCGGCGGAGTTCCTTCACAGGCTCCCTGTGAAAGTCGACTCTAAGGCTGATTATAGGCCTAGTCTCGGGGAGACCTCTCTCCCCGACAACTATGAGGGCCGCCGAAACCCCGCCCCGCCTGTCACCTCCAGCCTCCTCACCTGCCTCTAAGGCGAGCATCAACCTGTCGGAGAGCCGGCCTTCAGAGCTCTCGAAGGCGTAGGCCATGGCCTCCAAGACCTTCTCTGAGACTATTAGGTTTCCGGCGGCGACGTAGTCTTCCCCCATTATGTGGCCTCTCCACTCATGGGTCTCCATACCCGTGTAAGCGGCCTTCCTGCCCAGCTTATCTATCATTATAACCTGCCTCATCTCCCTCTTCGGGTCGGTCTTGAGCAACCTCTCCAAGGCCTTACGCGGATGAACCCCTCTCCTCAGGAGTATGAGGCCCTTCAGGCCGTACTGGACCTCCGTGTATCCCTGGGTCGCTATCGCTCCAACATCCGCCTCGGCGTGGGGGACGACCCCTCCAACCGCCGGAACAGCCGTTGAGACGCAGACCCCTAAGGCCCCGGTCCTGCTACACCTAGCGACCATGGAGAACGTTGCCATGGAACAATCAACCCTTCAAACGGCTTCATCCCATATCGTTCTCTTCCGGGCTCATATACTTTTTCGGGGTTGAAGGCCGCTCTCTGGTTACGTCTAAAGGTTCCTCTTTTAAGGCTATGTTAAAGGACAAGGTGAGGACATCTTGTTCAACCTGACACTGCGAGCCGTTGGTCGTGGAGGGGTGTAAATGCCCGTTTTCAAGGAGAAGGGCAAACATTTATGAGCCTTATGACTCTGATAACCCGAGGAGAATAGGGGGATTCCGGCTTGAAGTTCGGAGTGATGATCTCGAACAGTTACGCCTTCATGGATATGTGGGAAGCTGTTAAAGCGGCTTGTAGAGCCGACGAGCTCGGCTACGACTCCGTCTTCTTCTCGGACCATTACATGACTCCTTACTCAACCGCGTGGTACGAGACCTACGAGGTTCTCCCCTTCTTAGGCTTCTTGGCGGCTAGAACCTCCAAGATTAAGCTCGGCACCTGCGTGACTCCGATACCCTTCCGTCCTCCCGGAGTCTTGGCGAAGATCGTCTCGACGATAGACAACCTCTCTAATGGCAGGCTCATCCTAGGTGTGGGCGCAGGCTGGGTTCAAGGGGAGTTCAAGGCTTACAGCGAGTGGGGAGACTCCGCGACGAGGGTTAAGAAGACGATTGAGGGGTTGAAACTCATGATTAAGCTCTGGACCGAGGATGTAGTCGACTTTGAAGGTGAGTTCTACAGGGCTGAGGGAGCGGTTCTAAAGCCTAAACCCGTCCAGAAGCCTTATCCTCCACTATGGTTCGGAACCACAGGGAACTTCATGTTGAGGATGACCGCCAAGTACGGGGATGGATGGATACCTTGGGTCAGGGTTACCCCCGAACAGTACAGAATCTGCGCCGAGAAGATAAAGGAGCACGCCGAAAGGTATGGGCGGGAGGGAAAGATAACCTTCGCATGCGTGATCGGGCAGGTGACCGTTGAGGGGTTGAAACCGGTCCTAGACGACGTCCCAGCCGTGACGAGGTGGGCTGAGAGGGTTGAGACCTACATAGAGGCCGGATGCGAATATCCGATCCTGTGGTTCCACCCGAAACGTTACATTGAACTCATGGAGAGGTTTTCAGAAGAAGTGATCCCCTCCTTCCAGTAGGATTCCTATACATCCATTCCTCCATCAACAATTTTAGGAGGGTCTCCCCTCTCTTAATCTTGAGACGCTGCAGGAAGGGTTAGGAGAGAAGCGTACTTTGGGAAGGGTAATCGTGATAATGGGTTCCGGAAGCGACCTCCCCTTCGCCGAGAGAATCCGGAAGTTCTTGGCGGATGAGAATTTTCCGGTGGAATGCCTCTTCGAGGTTGCCTCGGCCCATAGAACTCCGGACGTGCTCCTCCAGAGGCTGGAGACCTACGAGAAGTCCGGCGGAGACCTCGTGTACATCACGGTTGCAGGGCTCTCAGACGCCCTCTCAGGGGTGGTAGCCGGATGCACGAAGCGCCCCGTCATAGCGTGTCCGCCGGACCTCGAGAAGTTCGGCTGGGCTAAAGCCTTCTCTTCAGCCATGACCCCTAAAGGAGTACCCGTACTCTTGGCTACACGCCCCGAAAATGCGGCCTTGGCGGCCGCCAAGATTCTCGCCCTCGCGAACAGAAGTCTCTATAAGAGCATCGAGGATTACATGTCTAAGAGGAGAGCCGAAACCCTGAAGGCCGGTGAAACCCTCAGAAAGCAACCCTAAAGATGGAGCAGGAGGCCGCGTGAAGTGTGCAAGTCCAAATACGCGGAGGCCGGAGTCGATGTCAAGAAGAGGGGGATAGAGGCCTTCAGGGAGACCGTTGAGAACCTCTTCCCCGGCGCCTTCTGCGTGGTGGTTAGGGACCCCCTCCTCCCAGAGTATGGGCTCGTTACGCACACCGACGGCGCCGGAAGCAAGCCCGTCCAGTCCTATCTGAACTGGAGAGAGACCGGAGACACGGCTTGGTTCAGAGGATTAGCGCAGGACGTCCTAGCGATGAACATCGACGACATAATATGTGTAGGAGCCGAGCCGGTGAACTTCGTGGATTACGTCGCCTTAAACCCCTTCAAGGTTCCCAAGGCCGAACTCCTTAAAGAGCTGAACCTCGGCTTCAAGGAGTGCCTCCGAACCTTGCTGGACCACGGGGTTAAAGTCAAATTCTCCGGAGGGGAGACGGCGGATCAACCTGACCAAGTCAGGACGCTGGACATCTCGGGAACGATAAACGGCCGTGTCAAGCTGACCTCGGTCATAAGCGGGGAGAGGATAAAGCCCGGAAACCTTATAATCGGGCTTAGAAGCGGAGGAAAAACAAGGTACGAGAAACGGGAGAACAGCGGCATAATGTGCAACGGGTTGACCCTTGCGAGGCTCTGCCTGATAAGCAGGGAGTACCAAGCCAAGTATCCGGAGATATCGGCTGAGGAGAGAGGGTACTACGGCAGGTACGGGCCTGACCAGTACTTGGACGATCTAGGAATGACGGTTGGCGAGGCTTTGACTTCCCCGACGAGGCTCTATGCTCCTGTAGTGGCGAGGATCATGGATGAGTATGGACCGTACGTGACGGGCCTCGTCCACAACACAGGGGGAGGCCAAACCAAATGTTTGAGGATCGGTAGGAACATCCACTACGTTAAGGACAGTCTCCCAGACGCGGACCCGATCTTCATGTTGATCCAGAAGGAGTCGGGTGAAACGTGGAGAGCCATGTACGAGAACTACAACATGGGTGTGGGGTTCGAGGTTGTGGCTGAAGAGGATGCAGCTGAAGACATCCTCAGCATACCGGAGAGATTCAACCTTGAAGCCAAGATCATCGGTAGGTGCGAAGAGAACGCTGGCTTCAACAAGGTGACTATAAAGAGCCGCTTCGGCGAGTTCCAGTATCCTTGAGGAGGCCCTAACCGAAAAAGACGAAATTTTGAGACGGAGGATTTTACATCTTCACTATCTGGGCGTGGGGAACACCTGAGATCGTTAAGACGGCTTCGGGGTGGACGTAGCCGCGTTCAACAGCCTTCCCGACGATGTTCCTTCCAACCATATTAACGATTGTTGACTGCCTTATGAGGTCTAGGGCTTCGTCCACGGTCGTCTTGAAACCCTTGTAGAACTCTTCTCTAACCTTGAAGACGATTTCTCCGTCCCTCAGCGTCGCCCCGAGAATCTCAGCGTCACAGATGGCCAAGAGAACGTGTCTGCTCCATCTCCACATGTTCACGTATACTTCCAAAGGTTAGACCTTCCAGTTAGACTGGCCTAACCGGAGACCGGGCTCCACAAGCGTCGCATATCAGGAAGTGGAGCCTCTTCTCCTTCATTATCCGCGTATCAGGCCTCTTGCAGACCGGGCATATAACAAAGTCCTTAACGTAACGGTCGATGAGCCTCTTCAAGGTTTCTTGGTCGAACCTCCCTTGGAAGATCACCCTAGAGTCGTCTATGGTTCCAGCCGTCGCCATCTCCTTTGACAGAAACCGCAGGACATGGACTTGATCCCTATTCAGAGCCTCGCATATCTCCTTGAAGTTGAATAGGAAGGTTCTGGAGCCCATTATGGCGCTCTGCGGCTCCGGAACCTCGAACCTCTCATGCTTCAACCTGTCAGAAGGTATCTTTGAGTATGCCTCCTTGAGCATCTCGTCGTACCCGATTGGAAGCGGAGACCCCTTATCGCCGCTGGATCGGCACATCCGCATTATCCCCTTCGAGACTTACTATCGAAACCGAACCTTAAATACTTAATTACGAGGCTCTCTCCCGGGTTGACGGGCTGTCGGCCGGGTAGAAGTTCCTTATCTTCTCCGAGTACCTAACCTTGTGTAAAGGGATGGAGCCCCCATCCTCAAACTGAACCACTGGAGGTTGCCTCCTCTTCTTAGGCTGGATGTAAGCCCTCCCAGCCTTTATGAACTCTATCAGTTTTGTTCTATGCGGTTCGGGTGGAAGCCACTCGCGGAGGCTCTCCAAGACCTCATCGAGTGGCATGAGTGTAGGTAGGGGTGCTCCAAGCCTCTTCTCTTCATCCTTACTCCAGTCCCTCACACCCTTTATCCGCCCGTAAAGCTCAACGATGGCGATGCACTTCTCCTTGTAGGCCCTCAGGGCGCCTTCAAGGTTACCCGCAATCTTCCTTATCTTCTCAGCTAGATCGATCGCCTTCTCAGAGCTGGCCTTCCCTAGACGAACCTTGGAGACCTCTTCTCTGAACTCAGCTGCTATCTGGGGGGCTTCTTCAACCCCAACCGGCTTCACGCGGTCCATGCTCCTCAGTATCGACCTCAAATCCTCCCTGAACCTCTCGTACTCCTCAAGCCTAAGCCTCATTCTGCCGATCATGTACATGGCGTCCTCGAGGAGGTTTAGAACCTCAACGGATTCTTCGGGTCCTACTCTGCCTCTTCCGAGTATGCTACGTATCTCATCTACGGTTCCGCAGACATCGCTAAACCGTGTCTCCTTCAACGGTCCTACCTCCTATGGAACTCTCCAGTTATGCGGAACTCTGAAAAAGGGGAACATAGGCAGGGCCTATTAAAAATTGTGGAGAGAACTGGAATAGGGGTCTCGTCCGTTGCTGTCCGCGCTGTCGCCAACTCATATTCCAGGTCGAATGAGAGCCAACAAGGTTCCGTACATGGAGATGAAGAAACCCAATTGTAAGGCATAAGTGTTTAGGATGGGGAAGAGCAGGTAGGATAATGCTCCTCCAGCCGCGGTTAAACCGATGCCCTTGATCGCATCCTTTAAACCGCCGTCTCCAGGAGCCCAGTCTATTATTTTTCCGCACCTTGTACAGTGAACGTGGCGTTGGGAGTTCTCGGAGTCGTATCCAGAGACCTTAACCTCACTCTTCAACATAATATTGTTGCATCGGGGGCATCGGTAGTACTCCCCCTTGAAACGGGAGAGAAGACTTATAGAGAACGGTTTGGGAGACTCCTTCACGGTCTGAGGGATTGATAAGGCGCGCCTTGACCGAATATACCCGGCATAACGCCTCACAGTTAAAGTGCCACTTAAACTTCTGTTCATTGCGATAACCTTTGAGTGTCGGGAGAAGATACACCGTAATTTATTAAATCAGTTATGAAGATTCAAAATGTTTTTTTGATATAATTTTTAAATATAATGATTTTATGCGTTATTTTGGCTAAATAACTTGGATGTACAATTTTTCTAGAAGAATATCAAGGTCTTCTTCGATTCATCTTTCTGCCTTCTGGGCTGATCTTGAACTGTGGAATTTCTCGCTGTGCTGTTTTACGCGTCTTGAGGATTGGTATGGCCTTCATCAGAGATAATGGAGGATTATAACTCCTGTCATGTTCGTTTTTGGAGGCGATTCTCAGCTCGGATCACTTGAGGTTTCCTTTACGCTCCGTAACCCTTCTTTCTTGTGGATGAGAGTTTTGTAGATCAGCCTTTCCGTGCGCTACTTCAATACTCTTCTTCTCCAGTTTCTCCGTTATCTTCTTGAGCTTATTCAGCTGCTCATTCATCTCCTTCTCGTATTGGGATAATACCGAGATGACAAAGTCGAGGACTGTGATCTTGTTCTCCGTCAATTTGACCACTTTTCCCGCGTATAAGCCTTGATAACCTTGGTAATTTAAAAAAGGTTGTGATTGGAGAATTTGGAATTGGAAAATATATTTTTCTGGTGAGCCTTGTGATTTGTCTCTGCGAGATGGGATGCGAGTCCGGACAAGATGTACTAACCTTCAGTAGAAGTTGGGAGTCAGTATCCTCTGTTCGCACTTCTAGATAAAACTCTCTGACGATTTTCTATGTTCATAAAGAGTTTAAAAAGGTTAGGTAAGTTGATTATTGGAGATATAGAGCAATGAGCATGCTGGAGACCGGGGAGGTTCCGGAGGGCGTAGAAGTCTCCGTAGAGTACCGGCATATAGAGGTTCATAAATTATCGTTTAAGTTCCCGAGCAGAATATCCGGGTTACCCATATCCCTATACTTGGGTGAGGCCGTCGTGAACCCGTCGGGTAAGGCCTTCCTTCCCTTCGTAGCAAAGCTTGAGACGAAACCGAGCTTTATCGCCTTCAGGATTGGAGGTAGACTCTACTTGGAGGGGGACTCCCGGAAGATTGAGAGGTGGATTCTACCCAGAGGCGATGATCCTCCTAAAGTCTGGTACTGGATTTATCGGGATGTGTTGAAGGTTGTGTCGAGATTTGTGAAGTTTCTCGACGATCTTTTTCCAGAAACTCTGAAAATGACATAACTTATAGATATCGAATAATACCCTCCTCTATGGCTTCTATGATTTCTGGTCTATCTGGGAGGTCTGGGAAGGTATAACGGTCATAGAATCCTCTGAACGCCCCAAGTTTGTAAGGAGATGGATAGAACAATTCAAAGAGTACTGCAGAAGAGAAGAAGAAAGATCCACATAGCATTTCTGTTAGGAAATTTAAGATTCACTCTAATTCCCTTTGATGCTTATATTCATTCCTAAAATTGTTGGGATAAATTCTATATGTGCCTAACATTACCTTAGTTTCTGAATTAGGTAGCCCTAAATATTTGCTGTTAGCCGAGGGAGTTCAATGGAGAAGCGGTTGAGTGAACTTAAACCCGGAGAGAGGGGAGTCGTCTCAAAGGTTGTTGGAGACAGGGAGGTTCGTAGAAGGTTGCTGGATATGGGGTTAACGAGGGGGACTGAGGTCATCGTTGTTAGGAGGGCTCCCCTCGG
>LUCD01000109.1:5370-5815 GCA_001593925.1 Candidatus Bathyarchaeota archaeon B26-1 | reverse complement strand
TTGACCGGAGCCATGATCTTAGCTATTTAAAGGGATAGTCCTCATCGTTCACACTCCCTTAAAGACGCGGGTTAAGAGCGTCTCCTTCGCCGGATGAACTTTAGGGCCACAACTAGGACGGCTACCGCCACGACGCCTCCCACAGCAGCCTCGAAGATGGGGAGCTTCCTCTCATGCGCCGTGAATGAGTACCAACCCGTAGAGTATGGGGCATAATTCTCGGTTCCGTCCCAGTACGCCCTAACCCCCCACTCACCGAAACTAGTCGGCCTAAACGTGATGGAGAACGTTCCATCAGACCCCGTAATCGTGGACCTGTATTCCCAGGAGCCCAGTTCAGCTGGGGTGTTAAATTCGAAGTGCACCCGCATGCCCCCGAGCGGGGTCTCTGAGCCGTTTACGATCGCCACTAGTCTACCAGTGATCTCCAAGGTCTCTCCTACGG
>LUCD01000109.1:0-5354 GCA_001593925.1 Candidatus Bathyarchaeota archaeon B26-1 | reverse complement strand
TATCCTAGTTAGGATTATGGGCGGAAGCACAGTGAAGTTCACCATGTCTGTGGTGTCGCCGTAATACTCGTCGTTCCCGGGCCACGAAGCGTATACGCGCCACACACCCTCCATGTCAGGCGTGAAGGTATAACTGTATGGAGCAACTTCCCACGAACCCATAGAAGTCCACGTAGAACGTTGGAAAGATGTGCCGTCAGGCCTAATGAATGTCAAGGTCACGGGAACCTCTAAATGGGGATAGAGGCCGCCGCTAACAGTCACGTTGAGGCCCAGATTAACCTCCCGAGGGCTGACATCACAGGTGAGGGTTGTAGACTTCTTCTCAGCGCTTACCAGACTGGAGACCGCCCCAAAGGAGACGGCGGCCGCAGAAGCCATCAACAGAATCGTGAAAAACACCTTAACGGACCGACCTGAGACACGCACTCCTCTTCCCCCTCTAAACGAAGATTTAAACTGAAACGCTGACAGTAAACATAGCTCTAAAAGGTTTAGGCTCTAATAAGTCTTTCGGCGGCTTAATACCATCATTTTCTCTTTAATTTTCCAATATTTTCCATACAGATGGGATAATTGAAGGTTTTTAGAACATTGTGCCGGTTTACATAATTTATCAGCTGACAAGACCGCAAAAACTTATAAGGGCCGAGTAAAGAATAGACTAAGAAAGTTAAGGGAGGAAACATGTTGTCTAAGAGTATTAGTGCTGGGGTTGCGCGTGTAAATATTACGCCAAGCGTTGGGTTTGACAACATGGGTGACTACTTAAGGCTTAAACCAGCCATCGGAGTAGGCAACGAACTTTACGCTAAAACCCTAGTCTTCGACGATGGTGAAAACCGGGTTGCCCTAGTGACAGCTGACATCATAGGCTTTCCAGAAGACCTAGTGAAGGATATACGGGGGCGAATCGAACAGCTCACAGGAATCAAGGGAAGGAACGTTCTCCTCAGCGCCTCTCACACTCACTCCAGCCCAGCCATCACATCAAAGGATAAACCTTCACGAGAGTACCTCGTTGAATTGGCGAAGAAGATCGCCGGAGCGGTCTACATGGCGGATCAAAACAAACAGGAGGTGCTCGTCGGCGCAGGCGTCGGCGAAGCAAAAGTTTCCATAAATCGGTGGCAGAGGACGCCTACAGGCGTAAGATGGGGCCCCAACCCTGACGCTCCGGTGGATCACTCCGTAGGTGTGCTTCGGGTGGATAAGCTCAACGGTGAACCGCTCGCCATACTCGTTAACTACGCTTGCCACCCATCCATTATGGGCGCAAACAACCTTCTCTACTCGGGCGACTACACCAGTTACGTCCAGAGTGTAATCGAGAAGGTTTACGACGGGGTGACGGCGCTCTTCAGCACCGGGGCTGGAGGAGACGTAAAGATAGCTGTGCTCACCGAGGACGGCTCCCAGTTCCGCTACACAAACCTAGAAGACTGCCGCCGCTACGGAACAATAATCGCCGCCGAAGCCATCAAGGTTGCAGAGAGCATTAAAACCAAGCCCATCAAACGGGTAAGCGCGCGGACCAAGCGCGTAGACCTTCCGCTTGTCTCTCTTCCCAACCCAGAAGATGTAGAAGCTGAACTATCAAGGATCAAGAAGCAAGTCGCCGAGCTGGAGGCTCAGGGGAAAGACGCCTACGCGAAGAGGTTGCGCCTCGAGTGGGCGCAGAGAACATTGACCGCTCTGAGAAACAAGACGGCGCCCACCTCGATCCCCGCGGAGGTGCAAATGTTACGGATAGGGGAAGAGATAGCATTCTTCGCCGTGCCCGGAGAGTTATTCGTGGAGGTGGGTTTGAAGATCAAAGAGGCGATGGGGCTACCGGGCTCCTTCGTGGTGGCGTACGCGAACGGCTATATCGGGTATCTTCCGTCCAAGCGGGCTGAGGAGTGGGGATGGTGTGCACATGACGACTCCTACAAGATCTCAACTCGACCCGCAAACTTCTCCGGCCGCATCGAAGACGTACTCGTCGCGGCGGCTAAGGAGCTCCTCTCAGAGAGTTAACGATTGAAAAGAAACGTAGAAGTGGAGTGATGTCGAGCCCTCAAAAGGAGATAATAGATATGGCCTCGGAAAGACGTATGCCCACAGAGATACATTACGGGATGCCTGTTTACGTCGAGTCTAGAAGGCTCCCTGAACTGCCGAGGCGCCCCTCAGAGATCAGGGATGAGGGGGTTCCCGAGGGGAGGTGGCTCCTAGCCGGAGCGGCCCGCGTCGATATAACGCCGTCCGGCCCCGTCACGATGAGGGGTTTCCAGCCTCGACAGTCCACGGGCATCCACACCCGATTATACGTTAGAGCCTTAGTTCTAGACAACGGGGAGGACTCGTTGGCTATTCTCAGCTGGGAGAAACTGGTCCTATACGGGTTCGAGGAGATAGCGAAAATCCGGAGTGAAATCCACGAACGCACCGGAATCCCCGTACAGAACATTCTCATAAATGCGACGCACACTCATTCCGGCTGTGAGGGGCCATTCCACGAGGCGTCTGTGGAGGCGGTGACCCAAGCTTGGAAGAGCAGGAGGAAAGCCCGCATAGGGATCGGGTCGAAGATGATCTACGGCATCGGGTCGAACAGGCGTCTGCCCGACGGGAGGGGGCTTTGGGGATGCAGCCAGCCTAACCCAGAAGCCGTCATGGACAATGAATGCGGCGTGATACGGGTTGAAGACGAACACCGGAACATCATAGCTGTTGCGTTCAACTACGCCTGCCACCCAACGGTTCTGGGCGGCGACAACACCCTCCTAAGCGGGGACTACGCTGGGATAAGCATGACCGAGATCGAGCGCCAGCTGGGAGGGGAGGCGGTCGCTCTCTTCCTGCAAGGTTGCGCTGGAGACGTTGGAACACACACCTTCAGAAGGAGTAGAACTCCCCCTGAGGCTGAGAGGCTGGGTAGAAGGTTGGCGAACAAAGTCTTGGGGATTCTCCAGCATATCGACGTGACCCGGTGGGTCCGTCTCGGAGGCAAAAAAAGGATGATTGAGCTTCCTCAAAAGCAACCTAATAAGACGGTGCCTAAAACTATTCCTCCAATCACCGGAGAGAAAACCATAAAGAACGAGATACAGGCCCTTGTAATCGACGACGCTGTCATCCTAGCCGTAGGCTCGGCGGAGGCCTACGTGGAGATAGGTCTCAGAATAAAGGAAGCATCACCCTTCAAGCACACCTTCGTCTTGGCATACTCGAATGGGCCTTGGCTCGGATACTTACCGTCGCCTCATGGCTACGCCGTCAACGACCCAGACGCGAAGGAGACCCCATTCGCTCCTCAAGCCCCACAAGTCCTAATAGATGAAGCATTAAAACTGGTCAATGAGATGTATCAAGGTTAATTCCTAGCGAATCCTCCTCACCCAAGACGCGGGATAACATTCGGATAGTGTAGTGGTTGGTACTAAGGTTGCGTCTCCGGTAGCTGCTGAGTTCGCCTAAATAATGTTAGGTCCATCCATTCCCTAGAAAAAACCTCACCGCCTTAGTCTTCGCAATTCGCATCAACGCAACGGTTGGGCGGGACTCGAATGCTCCAGTGAAGGCTCATAGGCATATGCAAGCCAGACAGACGTACTGATGATGATCGTGGTGGACTGGCGACAGTTCGGGGAGAACCGGTCTTAACCGTTTTCTCCCCTTTTTATTTGAAAAAATCTTAAATTAGAGGGAGCTCCCCAAAATCTAATTGGAGATTGGTGTGTATCTAGGGGAGATGACGATTAATCTTCCAGCTGAGAAGGTCTATAGGGCCATCTACAATTATATTAGGGCCGGTTTCATCGAGAGGAGCTTTATTGCGGATTTCTCTGAGCCATCCTATATTGAGGTTAAGCATGGCGGCTCGTCCCTGTTCATCATCGAGATAAGGGTCGTTCCTCAAGGGTCTAAGAGCCGAGTTCTGTTCAACTTTGATTTCAGCGGTCACATCCTCCTATGGCTCCTTGTCCTCTTTTTTGGATGTTTTTTATTTTGTATTATACCCGTGATCTACGCGTTTTTGTGGATATTATTCGGCATCTTCATGTGCTGGGTAATGGTAATGTATATATGTGATCAATATGTGTCTAGGGTTTCTGACCTTCTAAGGACCGTTGAGTATACTGGTGTTGTGCCCGAGTTCAAGCTTGAGGAGGAACCTAAGCCTCCGGTGGATGTTGAGGCCCTCTACCAGAAGCTGATCCACGCATACAGCGCGGTCTACGGCAGAAGTACCAAGACTGTCGACTGCGAGATACAATCGTGCATGAAGAGGGGCCTAAGTAGGGAAGAAGCCATAAAGAGGATGGCTAGGAGGGAGGGCCTCCTCAAAAGGGCCGAGGTAGGACCGAGGCCAAAACCCAGGGTTGAGGAGAAACCCAAACCCTCACCAGACATCCTATACCAACGGTTAATGGACCTGTACGGTAGGGTCTATGGTCGTGGTAGGCTCCTCCTAGAACTCAAGCTAGAGGAGTACCTGAAGGAAGGCCTAAGCAGGGAAGAAGCCATAAAGAAGCTCGCCGAAAAAGAAGGCCTAACTAACACATGAACAATCTGGGTCTCCCTTTAACCTTCCGTAACAACCATCAAGACGATTAAGAAACCATCCGTAGATTGAGGATGGTTATGGCTGATCCCTATGAGTTGAAGCGGCTTAACAACCAAAACCTTATTTAGTGTATGGTGTTTAGATCGACTTGAAGGTGGATATCGGCCATGACGAACCCAGAGTATTTTATGGAATTCTTGAAGATCGGGGAGAGAAAAGAGAAACCTAGAGATGTAGGCTTAACCATGAGCGGAGACTGGGGTCTAACCATAATGGAAGCCGAGAGGCTACTCGAGCTAGTCGGCGACTACATAGACCTCATAAAATTCGCCATGGTCACGGGAAGACTCTGCCGCAAAGATTACATAATAAAGAAGAACAAAATCTACGAAAAGTACAATATTATTACTTTCCCTGGAGGAGTACTCTTCGAATGTGCAATCCTACAGAACAAAATCCATGAATTTCTGAGGGAAGCAAGAGAGGTTGGCTGTGGCGCCGTAGAAATCTCGACGAGCGAGATGAGGGCCATGCCCCTGGAGCTGATGTGTAAGCTGACGGAGATAGCCTCGAAGGACTACGGCTTCAAGGTTATAGTCGAGGTTGGGGGAGGAGCATCCCACCACCCCGTAGCTGGATTCAAAGTCGCCGAGACCATCCACGAGATCAACACCCTCCTAAAGCGGGGAGCATGGAAGATCATACTGGAAGGAGACGTTCTCCGATTCATGGGAGCCGGAAAAACCCCTGAGGGAACGAGAGACCTGAAGGCGATAGTTGATGCTGTAGGCCACGAAAACCT
>LUCD01000108.1 GCA_001593925.1 Candidatus Bathyarchaeota archaeon B26-1 | reverse complement strand
CTCTGGAAACCGCAGTAGGCTCGTCTCCCACGGTTTGATAGCGTCAGGCATACTCAGCAGCGGCTCAAACCCTCATTTTTACATATGGTGGGTGACTGTGGGCCTCCCAATAATGAGGTACTGCCTCTCCTTAGGAGGCCTCTCCGGCTTCGCCGCCTTCATCTTGGGCCACGCCTCGGCGGACCTCCTATGGTTCGGGTTCATCTCTTACTCGGTTGAGAGCGGCAAGAGAATCCTCAACGAGAAGGCTATCCGTCTCATAATCGTGGGGAGCGCCCTATTTCTTATCCTCTTCGGAGCGGCCTTCATATACCAAACTTATATCCCATAAGAGGCGTGAACCGTACCGTCGAGAAAATGCAAGTTTGTTCTTGATCGGCGAGTTTACCTGCTTCTGTTCATGGCGGTTCGGTTAAGAATCTAACCGTGAGGTTGAGGAGAGCTAGCTACGTCATGATCATGCGACGCTCTTCAAGCACGCTTCTTAGGTTAATTATTTAAGGTGAGGGCTGAAGCTAAGACTTTGCCAAAACTACTGCTGGTGATGTGATGTGCAAAACTATGTTAAGGCCAAATTGAGGGCAGGCGGAACATCGATAGGAGCTTGGGTGACAATCGGGCACCCCGATGTTGCAGAGATGATGAGTATGCTCGGTTTTGAGTGGCTACTCTTCGATACAGAGCACAGCCCCCTAAATGTTGAGACACTTCAAGGCATGCTGCAGGCGATGAGTTATACGGAGAAATGCATCCCGATCATAAGAGTTGCTTGGAACGACATGGTCCTGATAAAGAGAGCTCTCGACATAGGCGCATACGGAATCGTCATACCGTGGGTCAACAGTAAAGAAGAAGCCATAAACGCTGTTAGATACTGCAGGTATCCCCCTAGAGGCGTTAGAGGATACGGTCCTAGAAGGGCGGCTCTTCACGATCCAGAGTACGTTAAGACGGCGGATGAACAAATACTTATAATCGTCCAAGTTGAAACTCGGAAGGCCATAGAGAACCTCGATGAGATTCTCTCAGTCGAGGGCATTGATGTTGCATTTGTCGGTCCATGGGACCTCTCCATGTCTTTGGGGGTCTTTGGACAGTTTGATAGCCGGAAGTTTAGAGAAGCATTAGATCGGGTTCTCGATGCCTGTGAGAGACACGGGGTTACGCCAGGCATAGCTTGCACTCACGAGAGTGTAGGTGAAGCGTTGAGGAGGGGATTCCGCTTCTGCACTATTGGCAGCGATGTAAGTTTCCTTAAATTGGGAGCCGAAACCTCCTTAAGGGCTGCTGGGGGGAATCCGCGTAAAGCTTGACGAAGCCTTATTCACCCGGCCCTTGAGGCTTTCTCACGGCTCCTCTGACCCTCGGCTCCATTAACGACATCGATGCGTACTATGTAGTCTAGTTCTCCTTCATTCGGCTCATCCTTTCACCGGCGAGATGAGGCCTCAATTCACGGCTTGTACCTTACGAAGATTGGGCTACTCCAAGCCATAGACCCATCCTTTTGCATGACCCTGACCCAGTATGGGTTGACTCCAGCCTTGACGTCTCTGTCGACGTACTTGAACTCTGTTTGAGTGGGGCCTCCGCGGGCCGAGACCTTCCACACCCTGACCTTCATGTTCACTCCTCCAGCGTCTACCACGAGGGGGTTGTGAGTTATTTCGCCGACCCTGAACTTGAAGTTTACAGGCTTTGTGGAGAAGGTTACCTCAGCGTTCTCCGGGGCGTCGAGCTCCAAGAGCACCCCGTCCACGTCGCCTGAGGTCGCCGACCTCCACTTGACGATCTGGTTCGTGAACCTCCAAACCTTCTCTTGAGGCTTGTCGAGGGCAAACCCTTCCGCGGACAGGATTCTCCCAGAATCGAGGTGGAGCTCGCCGTCCCAGTTAACCCTGTGAGCTCTACCCTTCGACCTGACACCGCTCCACTCAATTAAGATTCTAGTGTCAGAGGCTCCCTTAGGCTTGGATACGGGAGGTCTAAAGATCGTCTCCGTTCCCCTTTTAAGCTCAACCTCCATTAAGGGGCTGGTTCCGTAGACCCTGACAAGTATTTCAGGCGGCTTCTCCGCCTCGTATTCTTCTCCCATAGGGTGGCCGTCAGCCTCAACCCAGAGTATAATCCTCTCCCCCGTTGTGGCGTAGCAACGTCTCTTCCATAGGGCTTCCCACAGGGATTCCCGGGTAAGTTCCTTGGCGTAGACGGCGGTTAAGCCTCCCTTCACGTCGAAGAGGTCCGTCCCACGGGACACCTTCTGGGTTGGGTAGGACAAGCCTGGGCGTCCAGTGTGATCGTCGCTCCCGGCTACGAAGCCCACCTTCAAGCCTCTCTTTAGGGCGTCCTCCAAGAACCACTCGAAGGTCCCGTGGCAAGAGTGAACCTCAATTAGGGGAATAAACTCTGGATCGTAGAAGTCTAGGTTGGCGTATCTCCCACCAACATGGGGGATCGCCATCACTCCTCCATGCCCCCTAAAGGTTCTCCAGAGCTCCGTGATCGGGTAACGGTCCGTATCCTCGTCGGACTTGTCCTCTATCAGCCAGTGGCTGCTCCGATGAATCTGCTCGTCATCACGGATGAAGTATATGTTGTGGTCTCCCCCTTCAGGGGTAAGCCCAGACCACTCGTAGCCTAGGAAGGTTACGAAACGTCTAGGCCGGTGGAATCGCTTGACCACACGTTTCACTTCCTCCCATCCTTCCCGGGTTACTTGGAAGTCGTTTCCCTGCCAGCTACAGAAGTCTAGGGCTGCCACGTCTCTGGCGAAGGTGAAGTATTCCTCAAGGGTTCCTGTTCCAACGGTCATGCGGGTCTGCCCGTGCATGTCTCCCCAAAACAACCTGAAAGGAGGCTCCTCGGAAGAGCACATTATGGGGTTACTCGCGGCCTCCAAGCCTGAGTCGTCCTTAACCCTTATCGTGTGGATTCCAGGAGTCGTCAGGGAGACTCCCTCAAACCATTTTGAGCCTCGGTCTTCCGGCTTGAACCTGTAGCTGGAGGGAAGCCTAGCCTCGACGTCGGTGGACTCGAACTGTACGGTTCCAACATAATGTTCTGAGGGGTTTCCCCAACTGTCAAGAACTCTGACTAGGATGCGGAAGTCTTCCCCAAGGACTGTTTGCGAAGGTGCAACAACCTCGATTACTTCTGGAGGCCCGCCTACGATCTTCAAGGTCGGCGAGGAGTCAACTTCATAGAACTTCCCTGTGCCGAAATTGTCCACGAGGACCCTGAATGTATGCTCCTTCTCACGGAAGGTCTGCATCCTGAAGCCTGGGCTACCGCCTACCCTGTCGCCGTATGTGACGATGACCTCGTCGCCCTCCTTGAGGAAGCCGTCGTACACGTCTATGATTAGGGAGCCCCTCCAAGGCCTTATGTGGTATCTGCCATCGTAGCGGACCCTCAACTTGGCTTTCCCCGTCGTCTTTACGGTTACGTAGCCAGGCTTCGACGGGTCTTCGAGTTGGGGTATGTCGCTGTCGCAGACCGACCGCCTCGTTATGATTATCGTGCCTCCCTCGTCGATTCCAACCTTTCCAACCCTGAATACGAGCGTCCAGGTGCCCACGCTCCCTGCGGCAACCTCGCCTTTCGGGTACAACTCAACACTGCCGAGCATCCGCCTATCCATAGCCGATCTCCTCAGCGATGTGCATCCGTGCACCCCTCCGTTTATGAAGCCTAAACGTATAAATTTCACCTCTACGATTAGGGCATTACTCAGCAACGCGTGAGAGCGTGGAGGAGAACAGTGGTGGCATACAAGTATATGGCTGAAGCCTGGAGAAAGCCGGAGGAGTCCTACGTCAAGGAGTTGATGAAGCAACGCCTCATAAAGTGGCGTAAGCTACCCAGCGTCTTTAGGATCGAGAAGCCTACTCGGATAGACAGGGCTAGGCGTCTAGGGTACAAGGCTAAGAGAGGCTACGTGGTCGTCTTAACGAGGGTTAGGCGGGGAAGCATGAGTAAGCCTAGGCCTAGGTCGGGCCGCCGGCCGAAGAGGATGGGCGTCAAGAAGCATAAGGTCAGCAAGAGCCTCAGGTTGATCGCGGAGGAGAAGGCCGCTAGGAAATTCCCCAACCTCGAGGTTCTGAACTCCTATTGGGTTGGGGAGGACGGCCGCTACAAGTGGTATGAGGTCATACTTGTCGATAGAACCCTCCTACCAGAACTCAAGCTCGGTAAGGGTAGGGGCAGAGTTTTCCGAGGGTTAACGAGCGCAGGGAAAAAGGTTAGAGGATTAAGAGCGTAAAAAGGTTGGCACGTGCTAAAGGTACACCAAAGCCACGACTGCGCATCCATACTTTTCTGGGGGAACCTTCATCGTCTCAATTCTATACTTTATCTTCCCAATCTTGATTCCCCTAGCCCTAGCCATCTCCTCAATCCTGGATTTTAGAACTCCCCTCATCGTCTTCTCGTCCATGTATCCTTTGGCTTCAGCCACGATTCCGTAGCTGTTGTTCTCCTCGTGGGCCCAGGCTATGCCGGCTGAGATCGTTGATCCGGAGGAGCCGTCCATCCTAGCCAAGACCGCGTACGTTATGGCTCCTATCGGCAGAGGCTTCCGGTCTACTTCTCTACAGTTGGGGGGAAGAATAGAGCTAACCTTAACGATGTTGCAGTGCTCTATCCCGGCGTCTTTCAAGGCGAGGTCGAAAGCGTTGAGCTTCGAAACCGAACTTACGGCTTTACCGCCCGTGACGAAGAACTCCTCCGGGATCAGCATAGGAACCACCCCAAGTAAGGTGATAAGGATTTAAACAAAATGGAATATTAATCTTCTGTTTTTGATGCTCATCCAGCTGAGAGCTAAGAGCGCCCTTAATCTTTAACCCTTATAGCCGAGACGGGACATGAATTGGACGCTTCCTCGACGCAGCTCTTCAGGCGTTCTCCAACCTCACCCTTCCCAAGATTCTCCGCACGGTAGGGCTCCTTGATTCTGGAGAGCCCCTCTTCGTCGATCTCGAAGACTTCGGGGCAGAGGGCCTCACAGACCCCGCATCCTATGCAGTTCTCCCGGTCGATCAGAACCTTCATGGAGCATCTTCCTACTTTCCTAGCGCGGCCTCGCAGATAAGGGTTTAGGTGAACACCCGCCCTTGGCGGAGTTGCAGACGTACCATCTTGGAGGATGAGGAAATGCGTGACGCATAAAGTATTTAAGCATCCCCTCGGTCTCAAGTCTCCTAACGGGATTAATCTTGGGTCGACGGAGGAAGATCGGCGTAGGGTTAATCGGATGCGGTTCCATCGGAACAGTGATAGCTAAGGCGATCGACGGAGGGAAAGCTGGGGAACTAGAACTTGTCGCGGTCTACGACATCGTGAGGGAGCATGCTGAAAGACTCGTTAAGTCGCTCTCTAAGAAGCCGATGATAGCTGAGACCTCTGGCGACCTCATAAGACGGAGGGACATCGACCTCATAGTTGAGGCCGCCTCCCAAGACGCTGTAAGAGAGTACGCCGTCAAGGTTCTCCGGGAAGGAAAAGACCTCATGGTGATGAGTACAGGCGCACTCTTAGACGAGAACCTCTACCAAGAGGTTCTTAACATGGCTAGGAGGATGGGAAGGAAGGTCTACGTACCTTCAGGAGCCGTCGTAGGCTTA
This sequence comes from Candidatus Bathyarchaeota archaeon B26-1, assembly GCA_001593925.1. Classification (GTDB taxonomy): domain Archaea; phylum Thermoproteota; class Bathyarchaeia; order Bathyarchaeales; family B26-1; genus B26-1. Next base: position 2,407 of record LUCD01000108.1, on the reverse strand, counting down.
GACAACGTAAAGTCGGCGGCCCTCGAGGAGATAGAGTCCGTGACCCTCACAACGAGGAAGCCTCCGGTAAGTTTTGAAGGAGCCCCCTTCATCAAGGAGAGAGGGGTCGACTTAACATCGATAAGGGAGCCTAAAGTCCTCTACGAAGGGCCTGCCAGAGAGGCTGTTAAGCTCTTTCCGCGTAACGTGAACGTCGCCGCCTCCCTGAGCTTGGCGGGTGTCGGAGCCGACAGGACATGGGTGAAGATAATAGTCGACCCAAACGTTAAGGGGATAACTCATGAGGTGAGAGTTAAGGGAGCCTTCGGCGAACTGATGACTAAGACTGTGAATAGGCCTTTCCCGGACAACCCCAAAACGAGCTACATAGCGGCCCTCTCGGCGATAGCTACGCTCAAGAAGGTGAGCGAAAACATAGACATCGGAACTTAGAGCCGACTATTCTCCTTAAAAAGTATCTTGCTTTCAAGGAGGAGGTTTAAGTTCTGCCCATAGATGCTTTCCCGGTTGAGGCTAAAAAGGTGTCTCTCTAATTTCAAGACAAAAAAGAGGGAGAAACATTTAGTCCCTCATAGGGTACCCCACGTCGTCCCTGAAGGGAAAGTTGACGGTGTTGTAGGGGGCGGTTGCTCCGTCCTCTCCTCCTCGGCGGGCTTCTCCTCTGTGGGAGCCACGGAGGGAGCCTCGGCGGGTTCCTCTGCTGGAGCTTCACTTGGAGCTTCAGAGGGAGCCTCAGCCGAAGCCTCCACGGGCGCTTCGGCCGGCGTTTCGGCTGGCTTCTCAGCCGGCGTCTCTACCGGAGCCTCTGCTGGTTTCTCTTCAGCCTTCGCTTCCGGAAATATCTTGTTCAACGAGGCCTTTATGTTCTCCATCTCCTGTTTTGTAGCTTCGAGCCCTAGAGTGATCGCCCTGCTCTGCCTGCTGTAGGTCTCTTCGTCGACCTCTCCCGCGGCGTAGTGTAGCTCTAGGTTCGCCAAGAAGACTTCGAGAATCCTCATCTGGTCCTCAAGGTCCTTTACTCTGGCCTTCATCTTCTCGGCTAGGGACTTCAGGTGGGCCTCAAGGTCGATCATAACCTCAGTAAGCTCTCGTTCTATGTGCTCGTAGGTTGACTGGGAGATTCTTCCAGTATTGTAGAGGTCGTCCAGCGCCTTCTTCCTCTTCTTCGCGAGGTCAAGTTCCCTCAGGACTAGCTCAAAAGGATACTTCCATGAACTCAACCGGACACCACCACACGTTTACATAACGAAGAGAACTTTTATTAATATTTAGATCACGTAAATGTGTATTGTTACGTGTTTTCTGGGCCTATATTTACATGTATTTATGGGCTAAAGGAACTCGATGAGCCTCTTCGTCTCGACCTTCTTCAGTATCTCTGCGCACCTCTTTGGGTCTAGCGGCTTGAAGTCGAGGCCGAGGGAGATTAGGGTTCTCTGCACGCCCTTGGCGAGTCTCGGAGCGACGAGTATGCCCCTGACACGCCTGTTCACGGTCTTCTTAACGGACTCAACGTACCTAGCGAGCTGCAGGGCCGCATCCTTACCAGCCGTCTTCCGCTTTATCTCGATCACAACCATCCTCCCGTCCTTGTCGACCCCGTAGAGGTCTATGAAGCCAGGCTCAACCTTCTTCTCGTAAGTTATGAGTTTGAGGCCCTCCTCAACTATGGACGGCTGGATGAGTATGGCTCTCCGCATGTCCTCCTCACTAGCATAGAGGCTGAACTCTCCGGAGTCGGTTAGGCCCATGACGGAGAGCATGTAGAGCCTGCTGAACTCTATCCTCAAAGACTCGCGGGGCCTCCTCCTAATAGCCCTAACAACGAGGAAACCGCCCTCCAGATGGGTCTCGAAGAGGCAGGGTGGAGGCTGCCAGTTGACAGGCTCGTAACCTTTGGGTCTATGAACTAGGACGGAGCCGTCCTCCTTGATTATGATTAGGCGGTCTCCCGGCTCCAGTCTAGAGCTCGCCCTTCCACTGTAATCTACGCTGCAATTACCGACTATTAAGACGACTTTACGGTTCGCTATGCCCTCCCTGACGATCTCGGCCGCCAGATCGAGGGGAGGCTCAGAGAAAACCTTAACCGAGCTCTCCGAAGAGTTCAAGCCTTAAGCCCACCACGACCCTGTGACCCAAAGATGCCTCCCTAATATTTCGTCGACCCCTCTTAAGTCATTTAAGATTCTCAGGCTTTACGGTTTTCTCGGCTGTAAGCCGCGTCTAGACCAGCCCGAAGGGAGAAGGGTTAAATAAAAAAAGTTTAAATCTTTCCCAGACATTAAGGGATAACCGGGTGTTCCAGAAAGCCCTGGTAGTATAGTCCGGCCTAGTATAGGCGGCTGTCACCCGCCTGACCCGGGTTCAAATCCCGGCCAGGGCGCCAAACTAACAGTTTAAATCC
>LUCD01000107.1 GCA_001593925.1 Candidatus Bathyarchaeota archaeon B26-1 | reverse complement strand
ATAAGGGTTTGAGGGAGCTCACGGATATTCTGCCTAAGATTCAGTCTGCAGCTGCCGAGACTGCGAGGCGGATCGCGACGGAAAAGATAGGGAAAGAAGAAATTATGTTGGACTTTTGTAGGCTGTGCGTCTCGCTACGTGAGGAAGGAAGGTTCCCGACAAGAGAGACTTCTTGAGCGTTGGGCTAAGCATCCTTCAAGTGTGAGGGGCGGATTTCCTCCCTCCTCAAAAGATTCGCGTTCGTCACGACTGAGACTGAGCTTACGGCCATGCAGAGCTCCGCTATAACGGGGTGGAGCAGTCCGAAGATGGCTATGGGTATGGCGACGCTGTTGTAGAAGAAGGCCCAGAAAAGGTTCTGTTTTATCTTCTTGAAGGTGGCCTTAGAGAGTTTTATGGCTGTAACGAGGCTTGAGAGGTCTCCTCTCACCAAGATCATGTCTCCCGCCTCTATGGCGATGTCTGTTCCGGTGCCGATTGCCACTCCAACATTCGCCTGCGTTATCGCGGGAGCATCATTTATGCCGTCTCCCACCATAGCCACCATCCCGTATTTCCTCTGCACCTGTTTCACAACCTCAACCTTCTCGTCCGGCATAACTTCAGCATAGACCTCGGTTATGCCGATCTGCTTAGCTATGGCCTCCGCTGTTTCGTGGTTGTCGCCGGTAAGCATAACCGTCTTCAATCCTATACTCTCTAGCTCCCGTACAGCGTCTACTGTGTCATCCTTCAACGTGTCCGCGACGGCTATTATCCCGACGGCTTCTCCATCCGCGGAAACTATCATGGCGGTCTTCGCTTCTTCTCGCAGTCTCCTGAAAGCCTCCTCCGCATCTGCGTTTAGGGCTTCGGGTTTAGACGGCTTGCCGACGAACACCTCGACACCTTTCACGTAGCCCCTAACGCCCACACCCCTTATCGCTCTAAACGCGTCGGGGGCATCCAGTTTGATCCCCCTCTCTCGAGCCTTCATCACTATGGCTTTGCCCAGAGGATGCTCGGAGCCCTGCTCGACGCTCGCGGCGTAATACAATATTCTGTCTTCGTCGTTCCCGTTGCCATTCAGAGGAATTACGTCGGTTACCTCGGGTTTACCCTTCGTCAAGGTTCCAGTCTTGTCTAGGATTATGGCCTTCACGTCCTTCATCGTCTGGATGGCTTCTCCCCTCCGGATTAGGATTCCCCGCTCAGCTCCCATACCTGTCCCAACCATGAGGGCTGTAGGCGTTGCCAAGCCTAAAGCGCAGGGACAGGCTATGACCAACGTGGCGACCGTGGCTGAGATGGCGCGTGTGACCAGAGGCTGGTTAGGGTTGACCCAAGGCAGTATGGGGCTCGCCCATCGGGCCGCAACCGCCACGATGTCTGGGACAGCTATCCACAGGATGAAGGTCGCCGCGGCTATCAGTAAGACTGCGGGCACGAAGTATCCAGTAACTTTGTCGGCTAATTCTTGGATTGGCACTTTGGTTCCTTGACATTCCTCAACCATCTTTATGACGTGTGCTAGGAAGGTGTCACTTCCAACCCTTGTGGCCTTAACTTTCAGTAGGCCGTCTTGGTTTACCGTCGCCCCTATAACCTCGTCTCCGGGTTTCTTCTGTACAGGCATGGACTCTCCGGTAACCATCGATTCGTCTACCGCGCTCTCGCCCTCTATGACCACGCCGTCCGTCGGTATCTTCTCTCCTGGACGAACCACCATTACGTCTCCAACCTTAACCTCTTGAATCGGGACTTCCACCTCCTCTCCGTCAACCAGAATCCTCGCGGATTTTGCTTCTAGCCTCAGTAGCCTCCTAATTGCTTGGGATGCCCTTCCCTTGGCCTTCGCCTCGAAGAATCTCCCCGTCAGGTGGAAGGCCATGATCATCCCTCCTACGCCGGCGTAGTTCAGGATGGACGTGAAGAAGGTTAAGGGTCCCGTGAGGAAGGACATTGTGGTCCCCATCATGATTAGGACGTCCATGTTGGCGGTTCTGTGGAGTATCGCGTTTAGGGCAGACTTGAATGTGGATAATCCAGCCCAGAAGAGGACGGGCACCGCGAGGGAGATTATGCCAAGATTGTATACGGTCTCGTTCGGCCAAGCTACGCCGAAGACCATCTCCGGAATCATCCACAGAATTATCGGTATTGTGAAGAGCCAAGCGTGGACCATCCTTCTCTCCGCGTCCTCCATCTCCCTAACTGATCTATCGACCTCCTCCTCAGCCTCCACCTTGTAGCCTGCATCTTGAACGGCTCTCCTCAAGTCCAGAATCGATATGACTGAAGGATCATACTCTATCCTTGCGATCTCAGCTGCGAAGTTTACGCGGGCAGATTTGACGCCCTCCAGCCTTTTAAGAGCCTTTTCTATGGTGGCCGCGCATGCGGCGCAGTGCATCCCGCCGATTCTGAGGTTGATCTCCCTCGTCTCCCCGTCACCCCTGAGAACCCCGAGAGGCTCGTAGCCGGATTCCCTGATTACCTCCGCGATCCTTTCTAGGCTAACCTTATGGGGATCATACTCCACAACCGCCTTTTCAGTGGCAAAGTTGACGCTGACACTCTTTACGCCGGCCTCCCTTCTCAGAGCCTCCTCTACCGTCCGGGCGCACGCCGCACAATGCATCCCACCGATCCTTATCAAGGCCTTCTCCACAGCCATCTGACCATCGCCTAAAAGACGCCTACTCTCTATGAGCCGTGTCTAGACGCCGATTTACCCTCCTTGAGTAACAGAATCCTTCCTTTCCCAGGGGAAACTGGGTGAATCAAAAAATAAGTGTTTCCTTTTTGATCTCCGCACAATAAAGGGGGCTGCAAGTCGAAGGTGAACCCTCACCGCGGGGTCTCCGGTACGGCGCGGGCGAGACCACACAACCATCCGCACAGAAAAAATTGCATAGAAAAACAACCAAACGGAGATACCCCCTCTATATTTTTGGAACCTCGAGGAACACTCAGGTTTGGCGTACCGAGCATCGATGGGCTCCTCGAAACATGGATCAGGGTGCACCCCACACTTTACAATGAAGCCTATCACCCTCCAAGAAACGGCCTCACAGAAAACATTGAAACAGGCTCCTTTTCAAGAAATAAGAGAAGATTACGAGAAACTGTAGGTGTCTCGTGGCGGGGCCGCTGGGATTCATACCTAAATGGGTTCGAGTCCTTATGCGTGTAAGGGAGCGGCGTTGAGAGGCTCTTCGCGTTGCTGAGGGAAGAATTTAGAAGGCTTACCTCGAGATGATAAAGGCTCACGTTAACCTTAGGAGTCATATTAAACTGGCATACGTCATTACATACTGGAGAGTTTTGAGAGGAGTTCTATAATAGTTGTATTAGAACGCTGTATAAGTTGTTGGGTGTAGAAATGGATAATGCGATATCGAAAATTTTAAAAGTTTGGATATTGAATTATCCAGATATGGTAAGAATTAGTGAGATAGTTAACCAAAACCCTTGGTGGAAACACGGTGAGAATTTTGTGTCTTACGACAGACATCTGTCCATTGTCAAACAACACCCCATCTTTTTTAAAAGGAAAAAATTCGAGACAAGCGTTGAGAACATATATATCGTGAGAGGGTGTAGGCAAGTCGGCAAGACTACATATTTGAAAGCGTGGATAGACAAATTAATAAGCGAAGGCTTCGATCCGAAACATATCCTCTACCTCTCTTTAGATTTCTTCAAGGAAGGAGATGAGGAACGCTGTAAATTTCTTCTTGGATGTAAATAGGGAAGCTAAAGATCTCTTCATATTTTTGGACGAGGTAACGACTATAAAGGAGTGGAACCTTGAACTTAAGTATCTGTGGGATTCGGGGATTACGAAAAGGGCGAAAATCGTTGCAACGGGTTCAAGTGGAGCGGCTTTACGTAAGAGAGGAGAGCTCCTGCCAGGTAGAGGATTGGAAGGCAACGAGTATTACCTAAAACCTCTGAGCTTTAGAGATTTTGTTCTCCAAACTATAGATTATGTACGAGGACACAGTGAGACCCGAGAATTCTATGATGCATTGGGAAAATTGAAGAAAACCCTAGAGAAGGTTAGCACACATATAGACCCAGACATAAATGATATGTATAAGCTATTAAGCAAGATAATTCCCTTCAAGAAAGAATTAGAATATTTCTTCAGAATTTACCTAATTACGGGAGGATTCCCAGGCGTCATCAACGAGCATTTGAGGGGAAGGTTTGCTAAAGAGGAAGGGTTCATCAGCTCTGCTTCAGCTGAAACTTTCGTTCGGAACGTTCTCGGAGACGTGGTTAAACTAGGCAGACAAGAAACTTATGCCCGCCAGTTGTTAAAGGAGATCATAGATAAATACGGAACCAGATATAGTTTCTCGAAGCTTGCAAGAGACGTTGAGGTAACTCACGTGACAGCCATTGATTATCTAGAGTTGCTAGAGCAATCCTTCATTTTAACGATTCTCCACGCTTACGACTTCAACAAGAAAGGCGTGAAGTTTAAGGGAGCAAAGAAGGTATATTTCCAAGATCCATTCATCTTTTACGCGTTAAAAAGCTCTCTCACCGGAAGAGACGTGAACGATGTAATAGCTGAAACACTCGAAGAAGAGGAGTCTTTGAGCAAGATAGTCGAAGGAGTAGTCAGCAACCATCTAGCAACCACCCAAGAAAAACCCGTCATGAAAGAAAAAGATACATTCCTCTGGTTTTACTATGATACACGAGGTAGAGAACTAGATAACATAATGAAAATAAACTCAACCTTCATCGCCATAGAAACAAAATATAGGGGCGAAGTAAATTTCAAAGACATTATCAGAATCCCCCAAGTAAAAAATTACATAATACTTAGCAAAGAGGACTTCGGGCTAAAGAAAAACACATTGATTGCCCCAATCGAAACATTTCTCTCTATACTGGATAAATCAACCTACAATTTATAAGCTTGACAGATACAACAACAATTTACAACACTTAAAATTACCATGATTATATAAACTCTCATGACTAGCAATTTCTTTACCTTCCCTTTCACTTTATCCTATTATAAAGGGACCTTGATATCCGTCTTAAAATAAAAAGCCTCAAGTAACACGGTTTTCTCCACTTTCTAGTTAGGGTTGGCTCAAACACCCTCCAACAACCTCAAACACCAAAACTATAATGGCGGGCCCGCTGGGATTTGAACCCAGGACCTTCAGCTCCGGAGGCTGACGCCCTGATCCATGCTAGGCTACGGGCCCCCTCTCTAAATTTTTTGGAGCGCGGTTCCAGTTAAGGGTTTTGTTAGTTTTCTCTTTGTTCGTGAAGTCGGCTTCGTCGAGTCTGGTATCCCATTAAAGTATGAAAACACTTTAATCTCTGACTTGCATATTAGTGCTGAGATCGTTAAGGGCGTTGAGGGGGTATGAGTGGAGAGGTTAGGCTTCCCCCGGCAGTTCAGGAGAGGCTGTTGAGGCTTCAGCAGCTCCAACAGACCCTGCAGTCCATCTTGGTCCAGAAACAGCAGCTCGAACTTGAACTCCTAGAGATCGACAGGGCTTTGAGCGAGCTCGAGAAGACTCCGGATGACGCGGTCATCTACAGGTCGGTCGGTTCGCTCTTGGTTAGGTCGGAGAAGGATAAGGTTACGAACGACTTGAAGGAGAGGAAGGAGCTCACAAGCATGAGGGTCTCGGTTCTGGGCAAGCAGGAGGAACGTTTGAGGAGCCAGATAAAGGAGCTTCAGGGTAAGCTCCAAAGAGACCTGAAGCCGTTTTCGCCTCCAACATAGAAGGGGCTAGGAAGGTTGGGGAAGCCAAAGAGTCCTGTCTCCTCGCTTTCATACGAGGAGATGGAGGAGCTCGGTGAGAGGGCTGAAGAGGCGGCTAGAGCATACATCTTGTCGAGGGTTCCCCGCCGCAAGATAACCGACTTGACAGTAGCCGTCGACGCTGAGAAGACTGAGGAAGGAGAGCTAAACGTCAACGTGGACGTGGAGGTCAGGCTCTCATCGACTATGAGAAACTTCGACGTTGAGGAGCTGGTTAACGGAGCTGTTGAGGCCTCATTCAAGGCGGTTGAGGAGTATTTAGGGAATTAGAGGAGAGCTTAGGTGGCCATACGAGAGATACTCGCCCTAACGGATAAGGTTGGAGCCAAGCGCGTTCTAATCCTCTGCCACCACAACGCGGACCCCGACGCCGTATGCTCAGCATACGCGTTCGAGAGACTACTTAAACGTTTAAGACCTAGGATTCGGACGGATGTTAGGGCGCCAAGCATCAGCAAGTTGTCGAAGGCCCTCCTAGACTCCCTTCCAATAAAAATCTCGGTTGATCAACCCCCGTTCGAGAAGGCCGACATCATAGTGATGATGGACACGAATACGGTCCAGCAGCTGGAGCCTTGGGGAAGCCTGATTACAGGTTTAAGCGTACCCCTAATCTTCATAGACCACCATGCAAGCCACCCGGAGACCGTGAAGATCGCGGAGCTTTACATCTCCGACGAGGAGGCCTCCTCAACGTGCGAGATCGTCTACGGCTTCTACAAGGAGCTCGGTTTGAAGCCGACAGCCGAAGAGGCCAAAGCCCTATTCTTGGGAATCTCCTTTGACACTAAACACTTCATACTCGCCACGTCCAAGACCTTCAGGATAGCGGCTGACCTGATCGAGGAGGGTGTCGACGCGCAGGAGGCCTTATCGCTTTTAGCCCTCCCCATGGACGCCTCAGAGCGTATAGCACGCTTGAAGGCTTGCCAACGCCTGAAGATTCTGAGGTTAGGCGAGTGGATAATAGCCCTAACCCACATCGGGGCCTACCAAGCCTCGGCCGCAAGAGCCCTGATCGACATGGGAGCCCACTTGACGGTTGTCGCCGGGGAGAAGGACGGCGAGGTGCAGGTAAGCCTTAGGTCAAGCCGGGAGTTCTATGAGAAGACGGGGATACACTTGGGGAGGGACTTAGCCAAACCCTTGGGTGAGCGACTGCGTGGTATGGGGGGCGGACACTCAACCTCGGCTGGAGTAAACGGCTTCGGAAGGGTCGAGGAAGCCCTAGAAGAGGCCGAGAGGATTCTGAAGGAGAACCTCCCAACCTCCGAACAATAAATCCTATAAAAGGGTTTCTCCTCAAAGGTTAGTTGTTACTTCTTCGGTTGTGGAGGGATTTGGTTGTTCGGTCGAGAAGAGATCGATGAGGTCAAGAGCATGGTTGAAGATGAACGGTCGGAGGTCGTCGAGTTGACCTCCAAGCTCGTAAGATTCGAGACTGTTGTGCCTCCGGGAGAGACCGGGGAGTGCGTCCAGTTCGTTAAGTCGTACTTCGACGACCTCGGGGTTGAGACAGCCATCTACGAGAGGAAGCCTAAAAAGGCTAATCTCCGCGCCAAGATCGAGGGGGGAGCCGGAGAGACCATCATCTGGCTCGGACACTTAGACGTCGTCCCAGCCGGCTCCTTAGAGAACTGGTCCCACGACCCCTTCAAGGGGGAGGTTGTGGGTGGACGCGTCTACGGGAGGGGTACAACAGACATGAAGGGGTCCTGCGCATCCGCCATGGTAGCCGCCAAGGTTCTAGCATCGATTATGGAGAGAACCGAAGTGAAGGAGAGCCTCCCAACGGTCGAGTTCTGGTTCACATGCGACGAAGAGATAGGCGCCGTAGACGGGACCCGTTGGCTGGCGAGTGAAGGCCTCTTCAAGGGCGAAGTCTGCGTGATAGGCGACTCCTTCGGGAGCCTCCCAACAGACCCTTGGGTGGACGTGGGTTGTAAGGGGTACATCCGCGTTCTGTTAAGGGCTCGGGGAAAGACCGCTCACGGAGGCGTACCCTTCCTAGGGGAGAACGCCATAGAGAGGCTTTCAGAAGCCGTGAAGCACGTGAAGGAAGTTGGGAATTACCCCTTAGACCTCCCAGAGGATGTGGAGCCCATAGCGGAGTCAAGCACAGAATTCTTGTTGAGATTTCCGGGGCTGACAGAGGCTCAGAGGGAGGCCGCAAAGAAGGTCTTCTGGTACCCCACTGTGAGCCTAAACATAATACGTGGAGGGGTCAAGGTGAACGTGGTTCCAGACGAAGCCGAAGCCGTCTTCGATATTAGGATCACCCCCGGGCACCCCGTATGGAAGGTTGAGCAGGTCATACGCGGCCTCGTGGAGGGTTCCGGGGTTGAGGTGGAGGTCGCCGGAACCAGAGAGGGGTTCTATGAGCGTCTAGACTCCCGCGCCGTCAGGAGCATGATGGACGCCGTAGAGGCAGCTTTAGGAGCCAAGCCTCATCCGAAGATACTTACTGGAACGACCGACGGAGTCCACGTAGAACGCATCTCGAAGATACCGTGTGTGGGCTTCGGAGCTGGGGTTAGAGGGGTAGCCCACGCTCCAGACGAGTACGTAACCGTGGAGAACCTGGTTATGGCCGCTAAGGTCTACGCGGTCTTCCCCTTCATCTGGGCTAGGAACACTTGACCAACCGAACTGTACGGCAGTCTCTAAGAGGCTGAGAGGCTTAGAGAACGTAACCCTCGACAGGACCGGGCGCATCACCTAGCCTTGACGCCTTCCCGCCTCATTATCTCCCTAGCAACTATGACCCCGCTTGCGCTGGCTTGGATGAGCCCCCTCGTAACGCCTGCCCCGTCGCCTATCGTGAAGAGGTTCTTCACCTTCGTCTCGAGGTTCTTATTGAGTTCGAGTCTTGAAGAGTAGAATTTGACCTCGGTTCCGTAAAGGAGCGTATGCCTCGAGTAGATTCCCGGCGCCACCTTATCCAAGGCCTCAAGCATCTCCCGTATATCCGTCAAGTAGCGGTAAGGCAGAACGAAACTTAGGTCTCCAGGGGTGGCGGCCTTCAACGTCGGCTTCACGACGCTCCTCTTGATCCTCTCCTCCGTCGATCTCCTCCCAGAGAGGAAGTCGCCGAGCCTCTGCACGATCACCCCCCCGCTGAGCAGGTTTGTGAGCCTCGCTAAGTACTCTCCATAGGCTATCGGCTCCTTGAAAGGTTCGGTGAAAGACGTGCTCACGAGCACGGCGAAGTTCGTGTTCTCGGTTCTCCTCTCAGCGTAGCTCTGGCCGTTGACACTTATCACCCCGTCATACGACTCCG
>LUCD01000106.1 GCA_001593925.1 Candidatus Bathyarchaeota archaeon B26-1 | reverse complement strand
ACGAAGCCGTTTTGGAGGCTTTAAAGGCTAAGGGAGAAGGGACAATCGTCCTCTTCGACTCTTTGAACACGCTTATAGATCAGTGCGGCCCAAGAATCCTATCGAACGTTGAGGGATGGCGCAGATACTGCCTAGCTTACGACATAAGCGGCATCTACATCTACACGGAGTGGGGGTACCCCGATGATATCAGGTCTAAGATCGAGCATATCTTCGACACAGTTATAGATTTGAAGGCTCTGAAGCGGATAGTTGCAAGCGAGGTCTTGACCGTAACGAAGGTCGATGGGAAACCCTTAGAGAAGAGGAGATTCACACCTTTCAAGTACGCTAAGCCCGGGGGGCTGAGGGTTTACGTTCCCAAGATTCTCGTAACCGGCCCCTATCACGCGGGGAAGACGACCATAGTCCACGCATTGTCCAGTAGGGCTGTAAGTGTTCAGAGGATGGGTACGACCATAGCCTTGGACTTCGGCCACGTCGAGTATAAGGGTTTCTCGGTCGACCTCTTCGGCACGGTGGGTCAGCCTAGGTTCGACCCCATACTCGACGTTCTGGGAGGAGACTCCTTAGGGGTGATCCTCGTCGTGGACAGCACGAAGCCTGAAGAGTTCCCCAGAGCGATAGAGATGATGCATAAGTCGGGGGTCTACGGGCTCCCCTACGTTGTAGTTGCCAACAAACAGGACCTACCGAACGCTCTATCTGCAGATGAGATTCGGAGGAGGATGCACATCCCGGAGGACGTGCCGGTCGTAGAAACCGTTGCGACGGAGAAGAAGAACGTGATTAAAGCCCTAGATGCCTTACTAAAAAAGTTGATTGAGGAGGGGTGAGAAGCTCTGTCTTTACCCGTTAAATCCTTAATAGAGGAGGTTTTGAGCGACCTCAGGAAGGTTGGAGGAATAAACGCCTCGGCGGCCGTGACGAGGGATGGCCTCCTAATAGCCTCTGATGTTATGGGCGAGATAGACGCCGAAACATTCGCCGCCATGACGGCTACGATGACGGGCGCCGCCGAAACAGCCATGAGCGAGGTTAAAGCCGGAGATATCAGAAGGGTGATCGTTGAAGGGGAGTCTGGGAAGATGATCTCGATCGGCGCGGGTTCAAACGCCTTGCTCGTAGTTCTGACGGCTCCCGAGGCGCCTTTAGGACTCATCCTCCTCAAGATCGGGGAGGCCAGCCGGAGGATCGCTAAGCTCTTGGAGTGAAGGAGCCATGCTGTTAACGGAGAGAATAAAACTCGCGATTATCCGGGAAGTCTTCGAGAAAGGGGTCTTCGACGCCAAGAAACTGATGGAGATAAATAGGGAGGACGGAATATTCACGATCTCGGGCCTCAGAAGCATAATCGTGGGAACCTTAAGCTTCGCCATATTGCATGAGGCCGCCGAGAAGCTGGCGGGCAAAGCCGGGCCCGCCATCCTGAGGGCTCAAGGGGAAGAGTCGGGGAGGATAGAGGCTGAGGAGGGATGGCGGAAAAACCTTGAGAAGTTTAACTTGAGCTTCAACTTGCATACCGTCCTCTCCACGCTACCGGTAATCTACGCCGCCGTAGGCTGGGGAAAGATCACCACCGAAGGGATCGACATGGAGACCGGTGAGGGAACCATAATCATAAAGAACTGTTTCGAAGCCGACGCCATTCTAGGGATGAGCGGAGAGAAGGAGACTCCCCAATGCTACTTCGTAACCGGATATCTGAAAGGGCTCCTTGAGGGAATAACCGGAGGCAAGTTCCGAGTAACAGAGAAGAAGTGTAAGGCCGCAGGAGACGAGTACTGTAAATTCGAGGTAAGGAGGGTTCAACGTAAAGGAAGCCTCGTCACGCCATGACGGACCTGATATTCACTCTGAGAATGTTATACTCCTTCCTCGTCTCCCTCCTCATGATATGGTACAGCCTCAGACTGCTCTTCATGTTTAAGAGGCGCGCGATCACTACGGGGAGGATGTTTCTCAAGAGGAGGGACGCCTCGAGGGTCTTCTCTTCTTTTGTTATAGCCTTATTCCTTCTCTTCGTCTTCTCAGTTACCGATCTCAGCGAGGGAGAACTCTTAACGGAGGTCGGAAGGTACTCCGTGAACCTCTCGATCCTCTTCTTCCTGTATGCTCTCTATAAGTTCTACGGGGTTGTTAAAGGATGAACCTCGCAGTCTTCCTTACGGCTTCGCTGACGATAGGCGCCGCGTTAATCCTCTCGCTCATGGTTAAAATCTATGGGGGGAGGAAGCCTGAATACGCCCTCAGCCGAATCTTCCTAAAGAGGGACGAGACCGTTAGAGCCTTACAAGCGATGGTGGTAGGCACATGCACCTTCGCCGTAGGCAGGATCATAGCTTTATTCCACTCGCTTAACCTACTCCCCCAAAGCATCTCCTTGGCATCCGCAATCCTGACTGGAGAAGCCTTCACTATCTGTCTTATCTACGCATTTTACAAGATGCTGAGGGTAATGAAACCGGTTAAGCCTCGAATGGTTAAAGGAGCCTCCAAGAAACAGAGAGAGGCGGATGGAAACATCTAATTCTCGAGTCAACTCTTCACAGGAACACCGTGGAGGTGGATTCTTAGGGTTTCCTTAACAGAGTCTAGCTCAGGGATGGGAAAGCCTACTTGAAGGAGACCGTTAGGATGCGAACGTAGTCAGCCGTGTCGGCGCAGCTGTCAGCCACGGACTCCATCGATTCGGCCAAGTCCTTCAGGATCATCAGGATCGAAGGGTTGATCTTCTCTCCGTACCTTAGGAGCTGAGCCTTCGCCTCCAAGTACCTCTCGTCCACAGCCTTCTCGAAGTCCTCAACCCTGAGGGACATAGCTCTAGCCTCAGAGGGGTCCTCGTTCAGTTTCTTAAGGCTCTCCCGGAGGGTTGAGGCACACCTCACCACGTCGGAGGACATCTGGGAGTAGATGTCCCACAGATCCTTTGGTATCTCGTACCCGACCAGGATTAGGACGTTCCTAGCGGAGTCCTTGACGTGGTCGGCCATGACGTCGAGCCTCTTGACCAAGTGCATTATGTCTTCGCGATCTCTGGAGGGTAGGCTTCCCTTCGTGAGCTCCTCAAAGACTCTCCTCCTAAGGTTGTCGATCTCCTCTTCGATCAAGAAAAGCCTGCTGATTGTCTTCTCCGCGGAGTCGATCTTCCCGACCGATACTTCCTTAACAGCCTTCTCCAAGTCGTTGACTGTGTCTAGGGCTAGGGTCATCTGTCTGTAGGCTATATCGAGAACCCTGATCTTACGCCTCTTCTCGAACCACCGCTCCATCAACGTAGAACTCCTAAAGCGGACATATCTCACTACGGGAGGAGGATTTTTAAGTTTTATCCTTTTCCGCATATATCTTTTAGGGGCCGCGGGAACAACCTTAAAGACAAAAAGGTTCAGGCTGATTATTCCAATGCTAAAGCCCTCTCCAACCCCTCTTTCGGGTAGGGATACACAAGGATGTTTTGAGGAGGAATGTTTATCGTTATCTTTTCACCGGTCTTGAATTGAGGCTCCTCGAACCTTAACGCTTTCTTGACGACGACTCGGTCGCCGTTGTCCAGTTCAATTATAATGCGTATGATGCTCCCAGAATATAAGACATCGACGATCTTCCCGGAGAGCCTGTTCAGATGTTCCTTCATCTCTATAGAGGCGAACTCCGGCCTGAAGGCTACCACCACGGGGTCGCCAACCTTCCACCCCTTACTCTCAGCTACGAGCTTCAAGCCTCCCCTGATCTCAATTACGGAGTTTTCCCCGTTAATTTGGACAACTATCCCCCGAAGAAAGTTCGCCTCACCCACGAAGTTGGCGGTGAAGATGTTCTTCGGCCGGAGGTAGAGGTCGATGGGGCTTCCAGCCTCAACTATCCGGCCTTTCCTCATGACGACGACTCGGTCTGAGATCGACATGGCCTCCTCCTGGTCGTGGGTCACGTGGAGAGCCGTCAGCTTCAAGTCTTTCACGAGCCTCCTCAACTCGTAGCGGAGTTCCGTCCTAACCTTGACGTCGAGGGCTCCTAGAGGCTCGTCGAGGAGGAGGAGCCTTGCCCTCGAGATCAAGGCCCTTGCCACAGCAGTCTTCTGCTGGGTGCCTCCGCTCAGCTCCGAGGGATAAGCGTCCGACCTAGCGCTCAGCTTGATCATCTCAAGCATCTCAAGGGCTAAGGCTCTCGTCTCTTCGGGGGGGAGACACCTCACTTTAGGCCCGTAGACCACGTTGTCCCACACAGTCATGTGCGGGAACAGCGCTATGTTCTGGAAGACGTATCCCACCCCCCTTTCTTCTATCGGGAGGTCGTTGACGAGCCTGCCGTCTATGTAGATTTCGCCTTCATCAGGCTTGATTATGCCTGCTATACTCTTTATGAGCGTTGTCTTTCCGCATCCGCTCGGCCCTATAACCGAGACGTACTCTCCATCCTTTATGGTCAGGTTTATGTGATCGTTCGCTATGATTCTGCCGTACCTCTTGGTTACGTTTACGAGCTTAACTTCCGGCATTCACACAGCCTCGATCTCTTTGAGGAGACTGGTCTTCGGGTAGGGGAAGACGTAGCACTTCTCTGGAGGGAAGGAGACCACGACGTGTTCTCCGGTCTTGTAGGTTTCCCGGGCTTCGGATAACAGAATCTTGGAGGCAATCATCTCATCGTTCTCAAGTTTTACGTCGTACTCTATGAAGCCTCCGATGAAGAGCACGGACTCCACTACGCCTAAGAGGTTATTTGACCCGTCTTCCCTCCTTTTTCCAACGGTTACATCCTCATACCTCACGGCGACGACCACTCTCTCGCCCACGTCTTTGTCACGATTGGAGACACGGATACGGAGTCCGCCTCGAAGCTCAACTGTTGAACCATAACCATCAACGTGAACGACGTTGCCCTCAATGAAGTTTGCGCCACCAACGAAGCTTGCGACGAAGATCGACCGCGGCTCAGAGTATATCTCATACGGCGTGCCTATCTGCTCTATCCTGCCCTCCCTTAAGATTACTACCCTATCAGCTATCATGATGGCCTCCTCCTGATCGTGGGTGACGTGGACTACGGTGAGACCTTGATCCTTAGCGAGGTTTCTCAGCTGGGTTCTGATGTCAACCCTCAACCTCGCATCTAAAGCCCCCAAAGGCTCGTCGAGCAGTAATATTCTGGCCCCGGAGGCTATCCCCCTAGCTAGGGCAACCCTCTGTTGCATGCCTCCGCTCAGCTCGTGGGGGAAGGCGTCTCCCCTCTCCGCCAGCCTAACCATCTCCAAAATTTCGGAGGTTACACGCTCCACCCTGTCTCTCTCCCAATCCTTTATAACAGGGCCGTAAGAGACGTTCTCCCACACTGTCATGTGAGGAAACAGGGCGTACTCCTGAAACATGTAAACGGCGTTACGTTGTTCAGGAGGAACCCCGTTTACCAGC
>LUCD01000105.1 GCA_001593925.1 Candidatus Bathyarchaeota archaeon B26-1 | reverse complement strand
TCTAGGCCTCGACCGTAAACCCCCTATACGACGGGCCGAAAGCTGAGGTGAGGCGTCTAAGAGCGCCGGGCCTCCTCAACCACCGAACAGTGAACACCCGTCCCTTGGGGCCGGCGGTCGTGGGGCGTCCTCCGTAGGGAGGTCCGCCACCACGTTTACCAGACGAACCTGGCCAGGCCCGGGAGGGAGCAACCTAAGTCTGGACGTTCGGCGCTCAGGGGGGTGCGGGTGCGAGTGAGGGGTTGCCGGGGCTCGGTGAAAACTGGGCGTCGAGCCTCAGTGACCCGCCGCCTTCTCTCTTCGGGCCGGTTACCCCTCCCTGAGCCTCCTCCTTATGGCGGGGTTTCTGTCGGCTAGGTTCTTCAGAACCTCCTCTAAACTCTCGTCTAGGGCTATTTCCTTCTTGAGGAAAACCCCGGTCCTCCCGATCTCGTCTCTACGGGTTAGGGTTCTAACCCTGTCCAAGACGGTGTTTATCGAGATGCCTAGCAGGCGGGCTACGGCTTCCTCCCTCCCTATGATCGTGCTCTCAACGTGGCCTCTCGGAGTCGGCTCTATCAGCATGAGCCTCTTATCTACGCCCGGAACCCTCACGTCGGCCTTCAGCATGGGGAGGTCCACCTCTCCCCCAAACTTGTAGAAGTCCCTTTCTACGGGGCGGAGGTTTACTAGGGGGAAGGAGACGCTTGTCCTTTCGTCGACTTCTATGTAGGCCTTTATCGCGTATGTCGGTGTGGCTTGGATCAACACGCGCCGTTTTATAGGGATGCCCGCCCGTTCTAGAGCCGTCTCGACGAGGAACGACGGAACCTTCTGGGGTATGAAGATGTCCACGTCGCTTTTGGGGGAGACGTCTCCCCTAGCTACGCTTCCGTGAGCCACGCTCCCTATGTAGGCTCTGTTGAGGGCCTCCATTATCTTTACGGCTTTTCTCCTCAGCCTCCGCAGAATCCTCCATCTCTCCTCGTCGTAGACGACCTCCAGAAGATCATCTCGCAGTAGAGGCTTCTTAGCCATAGGTCTTCAACTTCGGTTCCGAATTCCTCTCCACGGAATCTATATAATAAAGTGCTGTCTAGTGGGATATACGTTGCGCCTCACCCGTCAAAAGGGATGGAAGTGGATGACGTCTCAGCGGGAGATCATAAACTTCGCGGTCGGCTTAGCAGTTTTCTGGACGATAACATACGTAACGAGCCGGGTTCTCCGCCTCGAAAAGTACGGGTTAACGGTTCAACCGGCTTATATAAGGTATGAATCCTCCCGGTTCAGAAGACTCTTATATAAGGCGTCGGAGCGAGGGAGAGGCCTCTGGAAGACCTACTCAAACTTGGGGATAGCCCTCGCAGCTGGACAGATGGTTTACGCCGTCTACTTCCTCTTAGACAACCTCGTCCGGTTCATCCAGCCGGGGGGAGGGCCATCCCCAGTCCTACCGATCCTGCCAGGCATAACCGTCAGAACCTACTGGCTCCCATATCTATTGTTCGCGGTGGCGATAGCCATAATAACCCATGAAGCAGCTCACGGAATCGTGGCGAGAACCGAAGGCATACCCATCAAGTCGGCCGGCGCGATTCTGCTCTTGGCCCTCCCAGGAGGGTTCGTTGAGCCTGACGAGGAGAAGTTCGAGAACTCCTCAACCACATCGAAGCTGAGGGTCTTGGCGGCAGGCTCCTCCATCAACCTCCTAACCGGGCTCTTAGCCCTCCTACTGCTCTCAACACTCTTCTCCAGAGCCTCCTCCGGAGCCGTGATAATCGAGACTGTTGAGGGAGGGCCCTTAGACGCGGCCGGCATCCAGAGGTGGGACGTCATATACGCGGTTAACTCGACCCCCGTCAGGTCGGTTTGGGAACTCGCCAAATACCTTGATGGCGCTTCCCCCGGGGACCCCATACTCTTGAGTACAAGCCGGGGTGACATCCTTATAATCTTGGATGAGGCTTCTGGTGAGGGTGCTGAGAGGGTGTGGTCGATGCTTGGGGCGGCTCCCCCCTTCATGAACTACCATGAGAGCCGGCTGGGTTTAGGTTCATCCTTCAACATCCACCTTTACCTAACCCTCTACTGGTCCTTCACGGTCTTTCTGAGCATAGCCGTGATGAATATGCTTCCTCTCTACCCCTTTGACGGAGAGAGGTTCCTCTACACGCTTCTCAGGAGGTTCACGGGGTCGGAGAGGTGGCTCCAGATAGCCATCAACGTGTTCAGCCTATGCTTGATCGCGGCGAACATGATCATGAGCTTTATGAGGAATCTGATCCTAATCTGAGGATTTCCCATCTTGAATGGGGAGACGGTAATGGATAGATGCACCATATGTGGGGAGAGGGAACCGATCTACACGAGGGCTTATTCAGGCGAGAGCCTCTGCAGGAGATGCTTCGTGCGCTCCATAATGAGGAAGGTGAGGGCGACCATCTCCAAGTATGGGATGTTCAAGCATGACGACCGCATCGCCGTAGCCGTTTCGGGAGGAAAGGACAGCACAGCCCTACTGCACGTGATGGCTGAGATAGAGAGGAGATTCCCGAAGTCGACCCTAGTCGCCGTCACCGTGGATGAGGGGATCAAGGGCTACAGGGATGAAGCCCTCTCCATAGCATTAGAGAACTCTAAGCTCTTAGGCGTCGAGCACATAACGGTCTCCTTCAAGGAGCTCTACGGCTACACGCTCGACGAGATCGTTGAGATGTCATCTGGAACGCAGCTCACACCCTGTGCCATCTGCGGCGTTCTGAGGAGGAGAGCGCTTAACGTAGCCGCTAGGATCGCTAAAGCCGAGAAGATCGCCACCGCGCATAACTTAGACGACGAGGTTCAAACAGTGATACTTAACATTATGCATGGGGACCCCTTCAGGATAGCGCGTGTCAAGCCCGTCTTGGAGCCTGCCACCGCAGGTTTTGTGAGGAGGGTTAAACCTTTCTGTGAAGTTCCGGAGCGGGAGGTCGCCCTCTACGCCTACATAAAGGGGATCAAGTTTCAGGACCTCCCATGCCCCTATGCCGAAACGGCCCTACGGAACGAGATAAGGAACATGCTGAACAGGCTTGAGGAGAGGCATCCCGGCATAAAGTACGCCATCTTCAGGTCGGCTGAGAGGATGAGACCCTACTTGGAGAAGGCTCTGTCCGAGCTTAAGATGAGGAGATGCGTAATCTGCGGCGAGCCGAGCGTCGGCGAGATATGTCAACCTTGCCAGATACTCCGAGACCTGAAGATTCTCGAGTGATTAAAGAAGCCTAGCCTGACCGGGGCTGGCCCTATCCTTAAGCCTCTTAGCCGGCTTCCAAGACTTCCGGACGAAGTCGGGGTAGGAGCCGTGGGTCCTTATCCACCTTTCTAGGAACCTCACAGTCTTCACGTCAGTTATGTATCCGGACCCGAAGTCGCCGTATCTCCTCCTTATCTCGGCTATAGCTCTGTCCCGTTCGACCTTGGCTAGGATCGAGGCGGCTGAGACCACAGGGTAAATCCTGTCGGCTTTATGTTTCGAGACTATTTTGACCTTGAAGGGAACCTCCTCGAGGATGTGGCGGCCGAACCTCTCAGCCGAGACGTCGGAGGCGTCCACGTAGACGATGTCGGGTTTTAGGCGGCGGACAACCTCGGCCATGGCTTGGGCTTCAAGCCTGTTGAGTTTGTGGAGCTTCTTCCCAGCCTCGACTACCCTATCGATCTCTGACGGCGCAAGCTTCACGACGTAGTGATCTTTAACGATCTTTAGTATCTCTTCGGTTAGGCGTTCTCTCCTCTTCGGGGTCAAAGTCTTGGAGTCCTTGACTCCGATCTCGACGAGTTTATGGACATTCTCCTCCTCTATGAGGACGCCCGCTATGACTAGGGGGCCGATCACCGCTCCTCGTCCAGCATCGTCGATCCCGCAGACCAGCACACTAAATCCTCTCGAACCATAACCTTCCTCGTTAAAGGTGGATTATCTCCGCCTTGAGCGTTTCGGTCTCGAGTATAGCTATTGTGGATTCGCCGCTCAGGTATCCGCAGACCTCCCCGGGGTTTATCACTAGGGTCTCCCCCTCCCTTCTGACGGATGCTCTGTGGGTGTGCCCGTGCACGATTACTTGGTGGCATCCTCCCTCTATGAGCGATTTCAGGAGTTCCTCCTCTTCCCCGTGGAGCACAGCTATCTTAACGTCCCCAGCCTTCACCTCGGCGAACCTGCCTCTAACGCGGGCCCCGATCTCCGCGAAGAGGCTCCTCAACCGGTCGATCTCCGCGTCATTGTTCCCGAAGACCCCTACAAGCTCGGCCTTTAAGGGCTTAAAGTGTGAGACGACGAAGGGCGAGATGTAGTCTCCGGAGTGGATGACGAGGTCGACCCCTTCATCGTTCATCCTCTTAACAGCCTCGTCGATCCGAGGCAACCTATCGTGGGTGTCAGACATTATACCGACAATCATCCGTGGAGAGCCTCCCGCTTCCCTTCTTGTTTAACCAGAACCCTCTTATATTATGTGCGGCTTCCGTGGAGTCCCCGTCACTTTTTGCTTTTCGGGTGGCGGGTTGCGGGAGGCTTCGGGACGAAACAGATTTGACCGTGGTTTCCCGGTAGGCTTTATAAGGGTCATGCCTCTAAATATTTTCTACCTCTGTTGACTGAGGCCGTTAGCAGCTGAACGTTCAAGGCGGATGGTTATGTCTGGGCCAGCGTTGGGGGGTAGGGATAAGGGAGCATCCATCTTCTCTCTCTTCTATCTGGTCTCAGGTTCGGTTCTCTTCCTCCTTTGGGCATGGTACGAGTTTCAACTCGTCCACGTCGGGGTTTTAGGGGTTCTCAGCTTCCTAGCTTCTTATGGGCTGGGCAAGATGAAGAGGTGGGCAGTCTTCCTCGTCGCGGTCATCTCCACCTCCGGGCTGACGTTGAGCGCGGTCACCATCTACGTTCTCCTCACCCAAACGTGGAGCCTCAATCCCAACTTAGCGGTCTTGTTCTTGGTAGGAGTCTACGCCGCTTTCTCCCTCGCATCCCTCCTCTACGTCTTGGCGAAGAGAGACACGTTCAAGTGAGGAAGGAAGGCCAATTTTTACCCAACCGCGTGGAGGCCGCTGGACATTGAGAAAAAGATATCTTAATTAGGCAGTGAACTCTGAATCATAGGTTTGTGTCGAGAAGGGGCGCCGAGGATGCCGGATGAGGAGATGATAGTTACACCTTGGAAGGTCTCAGGCAGGATCGACTACAAGAAGCTCATAGAGGAGTTCGGCACCCAGCCGATAACGGATAGCCTCCTAGAAAGGATAAAGAAACACACAGGGGAACTCCACCTCCAACTCAGGAGGAGAATCTTCTTCTCCCACAGGGACCTAGACTGGATTCTCGACATGTACGAGGCCGGCCGCAGATTCGTCTTGTACACTGGGAGGGGGCCTTCCGGCCCCGTCCACATAGGCCACCTCATCCCTTGGAT
>LUCD01000104.1 GCA_001593925.1 Candidatus Bathyarchaeota archaeon B26-1 | reverse complement strand
AACTTTGAGGTGAGGGTCTTCACGTCCCTCTCGGGAACCAAGACGTGGAGGACGTCTCCCTCGTCGAAGTGGCGTCCGACCACAGCCCTGTCGATCGAGATTGCGACCTGCATCCCAGCCTCAGCCTCAGGTATGGCCTTCCCCTTATCCTGAATCTGCATTATCTCCCCGAGTTCTCGGCCCTTCTCGTTTATGAGCCTGACCTTCGGCCTTATCTTGCCAGCTGAGACCTCAACCCCCACTATGGCCGGCTTAGCCCTGCGGAAGATGTAGCCCTCCAGAACCTTTATCTTCGCCGGCTTAACGAGCCGTTCGAACTCCCTTCTTGCCCGGGCCTCCCTCTCGCTCCTCATCCACTTCAGATACTCGTCTATGAGGTGGTAGATCACGTTGTGCCTGAATATCTTGACCCTTCTCCTCTCCGCCTCCTCCTCGGCGTCGGGCAGAACCCTAACGTTGAAGGCGAGGACAACGCCGTAGAGCGGCTCACGCTCCTTCACGACCATGGCTTCTGTGACATCCCTCTTCGAGACGTCCCCGACATCGGCGATCCTTATCGGCACCCCGTTCCTCTTCAGGCTCTCAGCTATAGCCTCGAGGGAGCCGAGAGCATCCGTCTTCAGGACTACGCCCTCTATCTCAGTCGAGATTCTCAGCCTCTCAACCTCCTCCGAAACCTCCTCGACGTACTTCTCGACCGGCTCCCCCTCCGGAACGACGTATATCGGCGCTCCCGCCAAGGCCTCGTCCAGGTTTGGAGCAGCTATCTTGACCCCTGCGGCGGCCGAGACCTCCTCGACCGAGGAGAACCTGTCCCTTGGGTCCCTTATCTCGTCTAGGGGTTTAGGCAACAGTAGAGCCCTGACGGAGGTCACTATGGGGCCTTCCCTCCCCCCGACGACTACCGTGTCACCCCTCTTCAGGACCCCGTCGTAGATTATGACGTTCACCGTGACTCCCAGCCCAACCTCCTCTTTGACCTCTAGAACCGTTCCTTTAGCCGGGCCCTCCGTCACCTGTAGGCGGCTCCTCAAGTACTGCTGGGTCAACCCCGCCAGGACGGCCATGAGCTCCGGGATTCCCTCGCCGGTCTTCGCGCTTGTAGGCACTATCGCAACCGTCCGGGTGAAGTCGCGTATCCTGTTGAACTGGTCTGACTTGAACCCCAGCTCCGAGAACTTCCCTATGATCCTGTAGAGATGCTCGTCCAGAGCCTTCTGGACGTAAGGGTCCTGCCTCCTATAGGACTCGATGAAGGAAGAGTCCGGTGTCGGCCTCCACCCCGGAATCCTGTCTATCTTGTTCGCCGCAACTATGAAGGGGGTTCTCCTAGCCTTCAGTATCTCGATGCACTCGTAAGTCTGAGCCTCAAAACCCTTCAACACGTCTATGACGAGGATCGCTATGTCTGCTACTGCCCCTCCCCTCCTCCTGAGGTTGGCGAAGGCCTCGTGGCCTGGGGTGTCGACGACCAGGAGGCCTGGAATCCCTATTCTCCCCCCAACCCTCTTCAGGATGGGGCCGGAGATTTCCTCTAGGGTCTTGAGGGGGAAGAAGCTCGCTCCTATATGTTGGGTTATGCCCCCGGCCTCCCTAGCTTGGACGCTCGTCTTCCTTATCTTGTCTAGGAGGAGGGTCTTCCCGGTATCGACGTGGCCCAACACGCAGACGATTGGCTGTCTTATTGGCAACCCCATTCACTTCCAGAACCTTTAAGCCATCTCAGCCTCAGCCGTCAGATTGGGTAAGGACCCTCCACAAATATAAACTATTTGTCGAGGCCGAATTCCTAAAAATTTTATATAGATCAAATCAGCACCTTTATTGACGGTTTAAGGTCGACTGTTTGAGATGGGTGAAGGGGACCGTTTATATTTTCAGCTGGTAAACCAACTCAACATGGAGTGTACTCTAACAAGAATTTACAGGGAGAAAGCTAAACGTGAATCCGACAGTGTCGTTAAGATGCTCTACAAGAAGCTGCATGACGACTCCCTAACCCATAGGGCTCTACTCATCTCCGCCATAAGGGCGATAGGGGAGTCGGCTCCGAAACCCGTCGTGCTCAAGATTACGAGTTACGACTCCTCCACGGGAGGGAGGGAAGAGATCCCGATAAACGGTATGGAACTGGACCTCGAAGAGATGGAGGCCGCGGCGGCCCACTACTTCAGCCTCTTGAAGGATAGGTTCCCGGAGAAAAAGTACTCCAAGCTCTTCCACATCATGTGGAAGGAGGAGCTACTACACCAGAAGATACTCAAGGCCATAAGGGATTACAAGCTGAGGAAGGAAGAGGTTTAGGATAACGTCTGTAACGAGCCGTGAACCTCATAGACGGCTCCATAGAGGATCATCTCTAAACCTCAAGCTCCAACCTCGTTATGTTATGCATCTTACAGTAGGCCTTTATCCCCAGACGGATCATCTCTTCCGTCACGGAGCTCTTGCTCACAGCCCTCCCCTCCTTGAGAGCCTTCTCCTGCTCGATCCTCCAAACGAGCTCCAAGGCCTCGAGCAACCTGCGGTCTACGCTTGCGTGGAGGTGATCCTTCCTCACTCCAAGGCCACCTCGACGGGCTTAACCCTAGAGTAGTATGGAGGGGAATGCCTTAGACAGACGAAGACGACGTCGATTTTGGAGTCGGAGCCTCCAGAGGTTAACCCGAGGGCCTCCAAGTCGGGATTCCGCTCGCCCCCGTAACTCTTAGGGTCCAAGTCGGGCTTGTAAGGGGTCATCTCGGCTCCGCAGAGCGGACACCTCCTGTAACAGTCGCAGACGACAGTCATGGGGGCCCTGCCCTCCCTAAATATGATCTTGCCGCACGAAGAGCATACACCCTTAAGTATCCCCATAGCTTCGGAGCGCCTCCAAAAAAGAGGGTGGGGGCATCTGCCTAAGCGTTGACGATCCTTGCGACAGCGTCTTCACGTAGGGTTCCGAGGCCGTAACGCATCGTGACGACGACTCCTTGGCTCAGCCTTTCCTCGTAAGGCTGGGTCAGGATGTCCCTGCGCATCAGCAACACAGCCGCCCTACTCGTGTCGATGAGGTGAACCTTCGTCGCCGTGCAGAGGTCCGTCTCAACTATCCTGAAACCCAAGTAGGTGTCGCCTAAGAGACCCCGCTCCATATCCGCCTTCTCACCCCAATAGAAGGAGTGGATGAACTTGTCGTCCTTCCAGAGGTCAGCCACCTGGTCCGGATGGATCATGGCGACGGTAGCCCTGTAACCAGCCTTCTTCAGGGCGGTCCACGCGGCGACGAGGTCATCCCAAGAGAGCGTCCCAGCATTCGCAGCTGAAATCTCGGCTCCACCAGCCAGCTTGTCGGCTGAGATTCCCTCGTAGAGGCTGATAACATCCTTGGTCAGCTGCTCCTCCAAGAGCTGAGCCGCGTCTTGGATGGCTCTCTGAATCACGTTGAAGGGCACATCCTCCAAGTATGACTGGCTGAAGAGGGCGTCGTATCCATACTCGTGGTCAACCCTGATGTCGACCGTGCTGAACCTTTCAGACATCTGTAGGGGAGGCCCCTCGCTGATACGCCAGACCTTCCCCCTCTCCGAAAGGTAGAACCTGACCGTCGGCTGGGTTGTGGGGACAACCCAGATTATGTCCCTGCCGACAGCCATCTTCTTGGCCGCCTCCACAGCTACGTCGTAGACCACTCCGAGGGCTCCTGAAACGTCGCTTAAGACGTACTCCTTCATGACGCGGCGGTATAGAGCGTTCGTCTTCGCCTTCTCAACGAAGTCCATCCTCCAGTCGAGGTCCCCGTCTCGTTTAACGGCTTCCTGAAGGAGGTTAGCCTTCTCCATAACGGCTTCCTTCAACCTTATCGCCTCCCAACGAAGATTAGGACGTAGTCGCCGTCGCCTCCGCTCTGCAGGGCTATACCGGCCACGTGGTTGTAGTAGATCGTATAAGTCGCTGTTCCACCCTCGTCAACAGCCTGATCAGCAACATCCACGGGTAAGCCTTCACTGTTGCTCGCCACAGCGTTCCCAGCCGTAACCGTTCCACCGCACTCCATCTTAACTATACCGAAGACGCAGACCGGAATGTACTCGCCGGCCGCCTGAGCCTCCTTCATGGCAACTCCGAGAACGTCGTCGTTAGCCCCTGCGGCCACAACAGTAAAGTCCTGGGCGTCGCTGAGCTTAACGAAGTCCCCCTTCGTTATGGCTGCTCCAGCCTTGCATGGGAGGATCACCGGTGGAACAGGCCCAACGGTCTCTCCCAAACCCACCTGTGAACCGACGTAATCCGCCATACTCTCCTCTCCTCCATCTTTTCCCTTTCACCGTTCCGTCGCGGCTACTCGGGGCCAGAGGGACCTAAGCCCCTCGTGACCTTGAATCCTTGAAGGCTGAGCACTTCTCCTTAGGGATTAACCCTTACCCTCCAGCCTCCTTATGAGCGCCTTTACCCTCCGGTTCTGGAGGTAGGGGCCGTAACCCCAGCTCCGGGGAACCCTCTCAAAGACCGCCCTCCTCAACTCCCGTATAATCTCGTCCTTAGGGACGTAGTTCTCCAATCCCTGAGGCTTGGCCTCCGGATCGATCACGGCTTCGCCGAGCCCCTTAACCAACCCGTCTCTGGCTTCCTCTAAGGCCTTTATCCTCCTCCTGAGAGAGGAGTTCTCCTCCTCTAAGGCTTTGATCCTCTCCTCAAGGATGCTCCCAACCATCTCCCAGACCTCAACCGTGGTCTCCGGGTCTCCGGGCTCGAAGTCTTTTAGGAGGGCCAGACCCGTGAAGGTTATGCCCTTCGGCGCAACCCCGTTGACCTTCTCTAGGCTCCTCCACTCGTACTCGACGCTACACCTCTTGATTACGCCTTTCCTTATCCATTCTAGAACCTTCTCGTCGTCGAGTTCAGCCACGTACTTGAGGGCTCCGTCCCCGTAGCTCGCCTCTACGACTCTCCCTTTCAGGGGGTAAATGTGGTCCAGCGTGAGGGGTTTCCCCACGAGCGTCCCAGCCGCCCTCTTCAGCTCATCCTCCAAGTAGACGCGGATTCTTGGCCACTCGTTTGGGTGGACGGTCTCGACGGGGTGGAGGGCCTCTCCCCCTATAATCTTCCCTTCACGATGCTCGATGGAGCCTGTCCACGTTGAGCTCTCCTCTCCAAGTTTAGCTTGGAGGTAACCGCAGAGCCTCTTGGCTGAATCCTCGTCCAGCCCCCTACCCATGAAGTCCCTGACGCAGTCCTCAAAGTCTCTCCATTTTCCGAAGGGCATAACCATCAAGAAGTAATCTCAAGCCTTTCCAGTATAAAAGCCGAATTTCACAAATAAAAAGAATAGAAAATGTTATAGTTTGGTTTTTTAGTCTGAACCTTGACTTACCCGCGGAAGCCCTCCTCTATGTACCTCTTCAGCCTCTCACCCGTCTCGATGAGTAGGTCCTCCGGTAAGTCTTCGCCCCTTATGATCTCCAAGGAGACGTACCCGTCGAAGTTCACGGTCTTCATCATCCTAGCGAGGTGGAGCACGTTCTTGTTCTCCGGGTCGAGAACCTCCTCGTGGACGTGGAAATGCCTTATGTGATCCTTGAGCAGGTTGAAGGACCTTTGATCTATTTCGGAGTGGTTCCAGAGGATTCCGAAGTTCGAGGTCTCAACCCTCCTCAAAACCTTTAGGGCGTCGTCGGCGCTCCTAACTATGTCGTGGAGGGTCTCCAGCAGGGGGCAGACCCCGTAATCCTTGGCGTATTCTCCAACCTCGGTGAAGGCTTCAGCCACGTAGCCCGCAACCTCGTCGGTCAACTCCTCCACGTTCCTCCCAGCGAATATCCTGACGACCTTAGCCCCCAAGTCCCCAGCCAACTCGATGTTGAGTTTCGCGGCCTCTATGTTCTCCCTCCTCTTCTCCGGGTCTGGGAAGCTGAACTGAACCGAGGTCGCTATCGAAGAGACCTCTACACCCTCACTCTCGAAGAGCCTCCTGACGCGTCTCCTCTCCTCCTTAGAAGACTTGGAGGAGACCCCGTGTTTATGTCCGGCGTCAACCCTGATCTCTACGCCGTCGTAGCCGGCTTTCCTAGCGAACCGAACGATCCTCTCGATGCTCCAGCTCGGACAGACGAAGGTCATGAAGCCGAGTTTCAACCGACCACCAGCCTAACTACTACTTCCAAATCATGATATAAAAAATTACTTCAATAAAGTGGATAAAGGGTGCGGCTCTCGTCGAGGAGGCTACGCGACGTCGGCTGGGCCGAGGACAGAGACCGGGACATCTATCACCGTTGGAACCTTACTGGAGAATCCTTCCTCCACGGCGTCCCTCAACTCCTGCTCGTCCTCAACCCTGAGGCCCCTCGCGCCCATAGCCTCGGCTACAACGTCGAACCTTATGCCTCCGAAACGGCTCGCGATCACGCGTCCATCCCCATACCTATCCTTCTGAGTCGAGACGACCAATCCCCACGCGCTGTCATTCGACACAACCGCGACGAACGGCAGGCCATGCCTGACGGCCGCCTCTATCTCGGCCAAGGTGAAGGAGAAGGCTCCGTCCCCGGAGAGGAGCAGAACAGGCCTCTCAGGATACGCGAGCTTAGCCGCCATAGCCCCGGGTAGGCCCCAGCCCACAACAGCGCTGGCTCCGCATGTCAGCCACGTGCTTGGGTAACGGTCCGCCAAGACCATGTGAGCCCACTGCCCTATGTTCCCCCCATCTATAAGGAAGACGACTTCCTCCGTGAGGAGGGGGCGGAGAGCGTTCACTATGTGCCACCCCGTCATGGGTTTACTTGGAGGGGGAGACCTCTCAACCCACTTAGCCCTGAACCTCCTCCACCTTTCACGCGCCTCCCTCATCCATTCCCTGTGGGCTGGTCCTCCGAGGCGACTCAAAGAATCGGCGAGAGCGTTGAGGGCCGCCGCGGGACTGGAGAGTATAGCCACGTCGGGTGTAGTTCCCTGCGTGAGCTCCGAGGCATCCACGTCGATGCGCATGACGGAGGCGTCCGGCCTCACCTTCGGAGGCTCCAAGAAGCCGACCCTATAGTCAACCCTAGCCCCAACCACGATTATGAGGTCTGCGTCCTCGAGGAGGCGGGGCTCACCACTCGCGGCACCTACCACCCCCAAGAAGTTCGGGTGAGGCCTCTCGACGGAGCCCCTATCCCATATCGGGATGACTATAGGTATCGCTCCAGCCTCACTTAGACGGATCAAGGCTTCTTGGCCGCCGGAGTAGAAGACCCCGCTCCCAGCCACGATTATAGGCCTCTCGGAGGCCCTTATGATCTTCGCGGCCTCCTCGACGAGTCTCAGGTCGGGTCCTAGGGACTCCGAAGCTTGGAGACTGGCGACATCCGAGGGGAGTCGACGTCTCCTAGAGGGTTCCTCTTCAACCTCGCCCTCCATAACGTCGAGGGGAACGGTCAAGTGAACCGGTCCAGGTCTCCCCTCCATGGCCGTTCTGAAGGCCTCCTCAACCATGAATTCGAGGTCCCCAACCCTGTAGACGCACTTGGAGAGCTTGCATATTGGCGACGCTAGGGCTGTCTGGTCGTACTCTTGGAAGACCCCGCGGCCCGCCCCGTAGCCCGCGCTTGCCCCAGTTATGAGGAGCATGGGGCTCCCGTCGAAGTACGCGTTCGCGACGCCTGTTAGGGCGTTGGAGTGGGCTACCCCGCTGCTGACGGCGCAGACGCCCACCCTCCCAGTGAGCCTCCCGTACGTGTCAGCCATGTAGGCGGCGGCCTGCTCGTTATGTGTGTCGATCAAGCGGATTCCGGAGTCCCTGCAGGCTATGTAGAACCTGTTTAGGCCGTTCCCGCAGAGGGTTGAGATGAACTCTACGCCGAAATCCTTGAGCGTCGACGCTAGAATCTCAGCCCCAGTCGAGGCCATGAACCTTCACCACAATAGATGAAAAGGGGCAACACCGATATAACGTTAAGGTTGAAAGGGAAGGTTCACAAACTGTTGTTCTGCCTCCTTGAAAAATTTCTGAAAACTTAACAATTTCAAAGATAATATTTTATTTTTAAATATTATTTCTTAAACAGGTTTTAAATACTTCTTTTTTAAAATATCCAACAAAAATTGGGGAGAAGCCATGGGTTACTGTTCAGTCTCGGACGTGAGGGTTCTGACTGGCGTTTCGGAGTCTATGCTCAGCGACTCCGAGATCGAGAGTCTTATCGCTTTCAGTGATCAGCAGATAGACGATGATCTGGGTTCTTTCTCTGAGCCCGTGCCAGCCAGGATTAGGCATCTCTCCGCTCTGCTTACGGCGATTAAAATTTACACTCGTCCGGACCTGCGTGGCGGTTTCTCGGTAGGCGGCTTCTCCGTCAGTAATGAGCAGGTTGAGGAGGCCTTGAACCGGTGGCTTGCTGAGGTTAGGCGCATCTACGCCTATTACGGTAAGGTGGTTCGGAAGGCACCTTCAACGCTTAAGGGAGTGTAGATAAAAATGTTTGTTTATGGGTCAGAGGTTTTATGCGGGTTTTCTGGTCTTCCTCGTTCTTGTCGGCTCCTTAATTCTTCTAATCGGCTTCAGGGAGGCTCCGGAAAGGTTGACTTTGACGGTTAGCCAGCTTGAGAGCTTGAGGTTCTCGAGGGACTCAGCCGATGATCCACCAGTTCTCATTTTTGTTGGCTACCCATACGGCGTGAAGGCGGTCCCCTCAGATAATGAAGTTTATACGCTTCCCTCCTACTGGAAGGAGCTTTGGCAACTCGAGTTCTGGGTTAACACGGATCGGGCGAATCCTTACTACGGTTGGTATAGCCACTTCAGTGTTTGGGAGTGGCACATGTATGATAATGTGGTTCCTGATCCGGGGGGAGACTTCGAGTTCCGCCTAACAACGCTTGAAAAAGTCTTTGTGATGTTGCTTACGCCGAAGAACGGCAAGACGGTGACGCTTAGCTTCCGCATCTTCAATCAAGGCAACAACGTCAGCATAGCTGTGAGGAAGGATGCTTCTTCAACCGAGATCGAGGTAACCGTAAGCGGCATACAAGTCTGCTATCTCAAGGCGGATAAGCCTGCTAAAGGCGCAAGTATAACTGACAGTAGCGCTTATGCGGATAGCTGGCCGGATGGGGCGAGCGAGATCACATACAGCGGCACAGCGGAGAAATACGTCAATATTAGCTTCGACGTTGAGACGCAGTTGAGATGGAGTGTTGCGCTCGACGGCTACATGAACGACGTTAAAACTTGGGTAGGTGATCCTTCAAGCTGGGACACCTACGAGAACGTTGTGGCTACGGTTAAGCAGGCGTGGCTCGACGAACTTAACAGTCTACCGC
>LUCD01000103.1 GCA_001593925.1 Candidatus Bathyarchaeota archaeon B26-1 | reverse complement strand
TCAGTCAGGCTAAAATCGAGATACTTAGGCTTTTATGGAAGGCTGGGCGGCCCCTAACCCTGAAGGAAGTCTCAGAAGGGACAGGTCTCAAAGGCCGCTCCGCAAATATGCACCTGCTCACGTTACGCCTCGCAGGATACGTCTCAACCCCCAAAAAGGGATATTACACGATAACTGAAGAGGGAAAAGAGGTCATAGGATTCCCAAAACTCACAAAGGAACACGCAAGCTCGATCTTGAGGGAGGTCCCCCACGAGAAGGCCTTCCATTTCTACGTTGGGTTGGACCAGCCTCTAGGAGTCTCGGCGAAAAGCCTACCAGAATTCTGCGAGAAGGTTCAAACCGTCAGTTTGGAATCCGTGGAGTTCCACACGGCCCGCGGAGACTTTGAGCTCTGGATTCATTACTTGGGCGATGTTGAGCTCGCCAAGAGGCTCAGGCTCATAAGGGAGTCAGGGCTCTCAGGCGAAGACCTGCGTAAAGAGATTTACGAAGCCGTCAAGTCCAGATGCGAAGAGCTCAGAGGATTATAACGCGGCTTCTACCGCTCTATGCGTGAGAGCTCCTCAACAACCCGCTCAATGGCACTTGATTGAAGAGAAGACGGTCTCAGCGAGGTTCTCTAAAGCCTTCTCGTCCAACTCGAGCTTCGAAAAGACCGGCTTCTTCATGTGGGACGAGATCGTAACCGAGTACATCCTATTGGACTTCGAGCAGTACCATGTCAGGTTAGTGTAGACTGATCTCCCCCTCCAGAAGAAACCGGACTTCGAGGCTCCCTTCTGGACCGCCGCGGTGTGGCGTCGGAACCTCCGCGGCTCAACCTCTTGGAACTTGAGCTTACGATAGCGTTTCTTCAGGTTCTTGATGTAGTTGTTCTCCATCCATTTCACTGGGTCCTTGTAATCGTCCTTGAAGAGGATGTTCGCCATTGAATAGTACTGAAAGAAGATTTCCCTCCGCATCTCCTTGTAGAGTCCCGTCTCCCTCTCCACTAGGAGCAGGTGGGAGCCGCCTACGGTCATCTTCCTATCGGTGAGTAGGAACGTTGGGGGAGCCTTAAAGCTGAAGCCTAGAAGAGACCAGGTGTTCGGGTCCTCACCGTGGCACTTGAAGGTCTCTATCACCCTCTTCACGATCTCCCGTGAAGTCTCATTCATCGACTTGAAGGCGAAGTGGCAGAGGATGATGCGTTTACTCTCGTCGCAGTGCCAGAGGTAGGTGGGCTCCTCCATGTTCGTCTTGAGGCCCATGTAAGAAGCGTGATGTTTGAAGACCCTGGTCGCCTTGGTCTTCTTCACGGAAATCTTCATCTTCTTATACTTCTTTCCCAGCTGCTTGATGAACTCGCTTGCAACCTCCGAGATGGACTTGGTTCTCCTAGGAGCGTGTTCCCACTTCAACTCTAAGATTCCGTTCTCAGACTCAAACCTCATATATCCATCCTTGAAGTTTCCCCTCTCGTTTAGAAGCCTGAAGTCTTCTGGAGCCTCAAAAAATATTCCGTTCCAGCCCACCTCAACGAACTTCAATGGAAACCTCCCTCAGAACCCGTAGAGCATCCTCACCTCAAATATATCTCTGAAGAAGTAAATAAATAAATCAGCATCCATCATGAGTCTGGTGGAGTCAGCTCCTTGGAGTTCGATTTCCCAACAGAGATCGTCGTTGAAGGCGATGTGCGCGTTCTGGTTCCGAAGCTCGAAGCCTACAAGACCAAGGCTTGGGAGTACGCCCCGTCGAAGGCCCCGGTCTTCTATAACCCAGCTATGGAGATGAACAGGGACATAGCCGTCTTGGCGCTCCAAGCTTACGGCAGGAAGGTTCCCCATGGACTCGTGGTGTCTGAGCCTCTCGCTGGATGCGGAGTCCGCGGGGTAAGGTTCGCCGTCGAGGTGGACAACGTCGAGAAGGTCGCCATGAACGACATAAACCCCCTGGCGGTCAGGATGATCGAGTATAATATCCGCCTCAACGGGGTGGAAGGCAAAGCCTCAGCCGAGAATAAGGATGCGAACCTCTTCCTATCCCAGTACGCGGCTCCCCGCGTGAGGTTCGACTACATCGATGTGGACCCCTTCGGTTCCCCCGTCCCCTACTTGGACTCAGCCGTCCGAGCCTTGAGGAACGGGGGTCTAATAGCCTTAACGGCCACGGATATGGCTCCCCTCTGCGGAGTCCACCCGAACGCCTCCCTCAGGAAGTATGGGGGTAAACCCTTAAGGACCGAGTACTGCCACGAGATCGCCGTTCGGCTACTGATAGGCTCCCTCGTCCTCGCGGCGGCCAAACACGAGATGGGAGTCAAGCCGGCCCTAGCTTACGCGGTAAACCATTACTGCCGCCTCTACGCCTTCATCCGCCACGGCGCCCGGAGGGCCGACGAGAGCATCCGCCGAATGGGCTACATACTCCACTGCTTCAACTGCCTCCACAGGGAGACCCACATAGGAATGGTTCCACGCTTAGAATGGAAGTGTCCAAACTGCGGCTCGGTTATGGAGGCGGCTGGACCCCTCTGGCTGGGAGAACTCTCCGATGAGGGCTTCTGCGAGTCGACCGTTAGGGAGGCGGAGAGCAGAGAGCTCAAAGAATCTAAAAGGATAATGCGGCTCCTCTCCCTAATCAAGGGGGAGTCCGGAGGCCCCGCCACCTACTACACGATAGACAAGATATGCGACAAGCACAACTTGAGGATTCCGCCGTTGAAGAGCGTCATAACCAAGATCAGGGAGAAGGGGTTCAAAGCCGCGCCGACCCACTTCAACAGCCGAGGCATCAGAACGGATGCGCCGTCAAGAGTCGTTAAGGAGGCAGTTGAGGAGAGCCTATAGAAGATTTAGACAGGCCGCGATAAAGATTTAATG
The DNA here is from genome assembly GCA_001593925.1 of Candidatus Bathyarchaeota archaeon B26-1. Taxonomy (GTDB): domain Archaea; phylum Thermoproteota; class Bathyarchaeia; order Bathyarchaeales; family B26-1; genus B26-1. The sequence goes on along the minus strand of LUCD01000103.1, from coordinate 2,675 downwards.
TGGACAATCCTCTCTATGGTGGGATGCCGAAATGAGAGTTCTGGTCCTCGGCTCAGGCTCTGGAATCCCGGCTATGGGGCATATGAACGAGTCCGTTCTGGTGGAGGTTGAGGGTTGCTCCTACCTCTTCGACGCTGGAGAACCATGCGCAGCTACCATGCACACCAATACCCTGCTCACCTTTTACGGTTTGGAACCTGAAGATGCCCTGCCCACGGTCGACATATACTCGATAAAGAGCATATTCATCTCCCATTTCGATGCGGACCATGTTGGGGGCCTGCCCATGCTCCTACAGGTTATGCACCTCTGGCAGAAGCGTGGTCGAGCCTTCAGGTTCAAGCCTGAGAATGAGTTGAGGCTGTACCTCCCGGCGGACGTTATAGAACTCTTCAAGGAGCTTCTCCGAGCCCTACATTTATCGAGGCTGAGATACTCTCTAGAGATTTCTCCGGTTGAGGAAGGCGAGTTCTACGTGGATGAGAGGGTTCGGGTCTCAGCCATCCGGAACACCCATCTAAAGGAGGGCTACTCCTACTCCTTCATCCTCAAAGCCGGAGGAAAACGGGTAGTGTACTCCGGGGACCTTGGAGACGAGTTTGAAGCCCTACCTCTCCTCGAGGAGGAGACGGACTTGGCTATAATCGAGTGCGCCCACTTCGGGCCGGAAAGGCTCTTCCGTTCTCTCCGTTTGAAGGAGGGAAACATACGCAGGTTGCTCGTCAACCATATTCACCCAAGCCTCTATGGGCGTGAAGGGGAGGTTGAGAGGCTCGGCAGGAAGTATCTCAACTGCGAGATCATCGTGGGTAGGGACGGCTTAGAACTCACCCTTTGATGTTCTCCGGGTGCAAGGCGGGTGGTAGAGGATTGAATCTGGCTGTGTTTAGCGAAAATGTAATAAATTCTTTGTAATTATAACAAATGTGGTGGGGTTGATGTTTACTGAGGGGGAGATACGTAAGGTTTCTACGATCTTGAATGCGCTTGGAAACCCCACGAGGTTCAGAATAGTCACGCTCATAAACGAGACCAAGAGGCCTCTACACATCAAGGCTGTGGCGCAGATGTTGAAGATGAACTACGCCGCCATCTACCGCCACGTCAAGGTTCTCCAAGAGAGCGGCCTAGTCGGTATATATGAGGTTGGCCGTTCACGCGTCCTCTACTCAGTAGACGAAGAGCTCATGAAAAATATTGTTGATTTTGCTAAGAAAATAATTCAGAAAAAATAATTTAATTTACCTAAATAGGCAAGTTATGTTCAACAAAATTTAAATATAACTTAGCGTAGATTTTACTTTCTCGTCTAAGGGAGGAGCAGTCTTGAGAAGGATGGAAACCCGCGAAGTCGCCGTGGCCAGCCTCCTAGGAGCCCTCTCAGCAATGTTCGAGATAGTTCCGGGACCGCCATTCGACATCCCATTCCCGCTGTTACCTAACGCTAAAATCTCGTGGGACTTGACGGGTGTACCCATGATGGTGAGCCTGCTCCTCTTCAATCCCCTATGCGGAGTCTACACATGCATAATCGGGTGTTCGATAATCTTCCTCAGAGGGAACCTCTTTGGGGGAATCTTCAAGCTGATCGCGGAGCTCTCGACGATCGTGGGGTTCGCCGCGTTCAGGAGAAACATCATAGTGGACACGGTTAAGGCTGTTCTGTCGAGGGTGGCGGTCATGACGGTTGCGAACTACTGTCTGCTCCCACTCTTCTACTCCACGCCCGAGGAGGTCGTTGTCGGCATTCTGGGGCCGATAGCGATCTTCAACGTCACACAGGCCTTAATCAACATAATCCCCGCCTACATGATATATCTCAGGGCGAGAAAGTCTATTATCGAGCATCTCGACAAGAAGATCATGAACCGCGCGGGAACGATCCAACGGGAGTGAGGGAACCCGATGAAGGAGCTGCGGCGCAGTCCATCAAGGCCTCTGCAACCCCGTTCAAACCGAGAAGGAGAGAAGACCGTTAAGGTCTTGAGGATCGACGATTCACACATAGTCATCTTCGACGACTTCCGTAACGTTGAGCTCGACGAAAAAGCCGATCTGGTGTTCGCGGACCCTCCCTTCGGCATCGGTTTCAAAGGTAACCTCCAAACCTACCATAGAACCCCCGACGCCCTCTCTTACGTTGAGGTGCCCAAGGAGGAGTATCCGGATTTCATCCGGAGCCTCTTAGAATGGTCATATAACGTGCTTAAAGACTCCGGGAGCATGTGGTTGCTCTCGGGATGGAACAACCTAAGAGTTGTTCTCGACGCCGTTGAGGATGCCGGTTTCACACAGATCAACCATTGCATCTGGAAGTATCAGTTCGGCGTCTTCACGAGGAGGAGATTCACAACCTCCCACTACCACCTGCTACTCTTGGCGAAGGACCCGAACAACTACACCTTCAACAAGCCTGAACACTACGCCGAAGACGTCTGGTACATCAAGAGGCCGTACCGGCACGGGGTTGAAACCGCCGGCAACGAGCTCCCAGACGAACTGGTCGAGAAATGCATCAGAACATCCTCCAACAAGGGCGACTTGGTCGTCGACCCAGTCTTGGGTTCAGGCACAACCATGCGGGTCTGCCTAAAGACCGGTAGAAGATGCATAGGGATCGAGATCAACCCAGCCCTCGAGAAACGGATAAAACAAAAGCTGGGGCTAAACCCTCA
>LUCD01000102.1 GCA_001593925.1 Candidatus Bathyarchaeota archaeon B26-1 | reverse complement strand
CCAAGGTAAGGTCTGAATCGACTTCGGCAACTCCCAGTTGAGGTTACTTCACACCCAGACTTGTGGCTTCAATTACGATCGGTTCATGCCCTCGGCTGGAGGCTGGAATGTATCGATTCCACGTTGTATCATTATGCAAACCCCATGGACAACTTTGATCCCGGTCTCCCTACAGAACCTTATTGCTCTCTCTGACTCTGAGCCGGGTTGCATCCAAACCCTCCATATTCCAAGCTCTTTACATGCCTTAACGATCTTCTCGGTTACTCTGGGTGGAACGACGACCGTTACGACGTCAGGCCTCTCAGGGAGAGACTCGAGGTTGGGGTAGCACTTGTCGCCAAGAATCTCGGAGGCGTTTGGGTTCACAGGGTAAACCCTGTAGCCAGCCTCCTTAAGGTCCTTGTAAACTTTATGTCCATACTTCTCAGGGTTCCGGCTGGCCCCAACGACTGCGATCACGTTCCTCTTATCGATGAACTCGGCGATTATGCTGGGCTCCAAAACCACGAACCTCCATCCAGTAAAAGGAGAGAAGCCTCCAATTTATGTTTCGGTAAGATTACAGCGTCGAAGCACCAAATGTATTTATCAGCCTTAAACCTTTTTAATAGGCGAGTGATCTAGTGATCTGGGAGTTCAAGAGGCTTGTCCTACGAGGAGCGTCAGATAACCTGTCCGAAATGCGGATACAAGTTTGACATACTCTACGCGAGAGCCTTCTCCTGCCAAGGATGCCCAAGGCTCTCCTCAACGCTCAGCTGCGAACTTATTCGATGCCCAAACTGTGACCACGAGTTTCCAACCCCTAGGAACGTCGTTAAGGCGGTTCAAGCCTTAAAGAGATGGGGGCTTAGACGCCCAACCTTTTAAATCGGGAAAACGGTACCGCTAAGGGAGTTCTCAGAGACACACGATGACCGATACGTCGTTGACGTTCGTCCCGGTTGGACCGGTTAATATGAGGTCTCCAAGCCTAGAGAAGAAGGAGTAAGAATCGTTATTTGTTAAGTACTCTACGGCGTTGAGCCCCATATCCTTCGAGCGGTCTATGGTGGAGCCGTCCACGATCGCGCCAGCCGCGTCCGTAGGCCCGTCCACCCCATCGGTGCTGAAGGATGCTATAACGACGCCGTCTAAACCCTTTATTTTCAAGGCTGAACTCAAAGCGATCTCTTGGTTCCTTCCTCCGATACCTTCTCCCTTCACGGTCACGGTCGTCTCTCCCCCCACAACGATCCCGCAAGGCCTAGAGAGAGGGCTACCTGACGCTTTGACCTCGCGGGCCAACGCGGCGAGCATTATACCAACCTCCCTAGCTTCCCCCTCCATGAAAGATGTCAGGAAGAGAGTGTTCAGGCCGCATCGCCTCAGCTCCCTCTCAGCCGCCAAACTCGCAACGCGGTTGTTACCCACTATTATGTTATGAACCTTCTTGAAGGCCTGTTCTCCAGGCTTCGGAGTCTCCCGAATCTTCCCTGAAACGCCGTCTCTGAGAACCCTCCTCACCGATCTAGGCGCCTCATCCCATAAATCGTAATTCTTAAGTACCGCGACTGCGTCTCGGTAAGTCGTTGGGTCCGGAACGGTCGGACCCGACGCTATAACTTCTAGGGGGTCTCCAACGACGTCGGAGAGGATCAGGCTTATTAGGGTGGCTGGATACGCGGCTTTGGCCAGCTGCCCCCCCTTGAACATGGAGAGGTGCTTCCTCACAGTGTTGATCTCGTTTATTGTAGCTCCACACTTCAAAAGCATGTTCGTCATAGCCTGCTTGTCGGCTAGGGGTATCCCCGGCCTAGGCATGGCCATGAGACTTGAGCCTCCGCCCGAGATGAGGCAGATCACCAAGTCGTCCTCTCCAGCTTGCTCCGCTAACTCTAGGATTTTAGATGCACCCCTTACGCTATCCTCGTCGGGTACCGGGTGTCCCGCCTCGTGGAGCTCAACCCTTCTGGTCTTATAGTTGCCTTTCGTTCCGTGAGGTACGACGACCGCGCCTCCGTCTATATGGGAGCCTAGAATCTCCTCTATGGCCTCGGCCATGGAACCGCTTGCTTTTCCTCCACCAACGACGATTATCCTCTTGAAGGATGAAAGGTTGAAGGAGAGGCCGCCTATCCTAAGCGTTCCGCCGGAGAGGGAAACCTTAGACTTCACCGCCCTCCTCGGGTCGACGGCGTTTATAGCGGCCTCAACGGCGTTTATAGCGGCCTCCCTAGCCTTACGGGTTAGAGGTGACGTAGCGTTATCCAGAAGCTCCTCCCGGTTCTTAACCCAAACCATTCCTAAAGCCCTACCGTTCCACGATTTAGGTTAAACTCTTCAAAAACGTTAAAGACCGGTCTTCCTTTATATTTTGTGATGGAAAGGTCTCCCAACAGAGAGGGCTTTGAAGCCGTACTCAGGTCGCCGACGGTCCGCGAAGCTATACTCTACGAGAAGATGCCGAAGGGCAAGGTTAGGTGCGGCCTCTGCGAGAGGCGTTGCCTAATCTCTCCGGGAGCCAGAGGCTTCTGTGGGACGCGGATGAACTTGAATGGAACCCTCTACACGCTTGTCTATGGAGACTTGAGCGCTCTAGAGAGCCGGCCGATCGAGATAAAGCCCTTCTTCCACTACTGGCCTGGGTCCACGGCCCTCACGTATTCCACATGGTCGTGCAACCTAGACTGTGTCTGGTGCCAGAACTGGACCCTCTCTAAAGTTAAGCCGAGGCCCCAGACGGCTAGGTACTATGCGCCTGAGAGAGTTGTTGAAGCCGCCTTGAAGGCTGGAGATGAGGGTCTCTGCTCGAGCTTCCAGGAGCCGACGCTCCTAACAGACTGGAACATACAACTATTCAGGAAGGCGCGTACCAAGGGGCTGTACTGTTGCTACGTCTCTAACGGCTACATGACCCTCGAAGCGCTGAGGCTTCTCTGGGACTCTGGAATGGACGGTTTGAAGATCGACGTGAAGGGAGACATGGAAACCTACCGGAGATATTGCGGGGGCGTAGATGTGGAGATCGTATGGAGAAACGCTAGAGAAGCCAAGAGGATGGGTTTCCACGTGGAGATCGTCAACTTAGTGGTCACCGGTGTGAACGACGACGATGAATGTTTGAGATGGGTGATAGAACGCCACCTCAAAGAAGTTGGACCCGAGACCCCGCTCCACTTCACCCGTTACTACCCGGCTTACAGGCTGAACAACCCCTCCACGAAGGTTGAGACCATCGAGAGAGCCTATGAAATGGCGAAGGAAGCCGGGGTGGCCTACCCCTACATCGGAAACGTCCCTGGTCACAGGTACGAGCATACGTACTGCCCAGAGTGCGGAGAAACCTTGATCAAGAGGTTTGGGTACAGGGTAGTCCGGTACAGGTTGACCGATGACAAGAGATGCCCAAAGTGCGGGTACCACGTGAATTTGAGGGGAAGATACGTGAAGAAGCCGCGTATCCTATTTTAGATGCGGCCTCTACTCGACCCGCATTAAACGCTCTTCCCCGTAATCCGTTACGACGCGGATATACCCCTTGAGCATACTGTCGACCTCCGGGTCTCCAGTATCAACCCTCAAACTCCTCAAGCCGCTGATCTTCTGTTTAGTCGCGATCACAATTATGTTGTCTAAGCCGACCTCCCTTATCACAGCCGGGCTTATCTGCTGGTTCCCCCTGCCAAAGATGAAGCCTTGCCCGCCGATGGGGGTGACCACGATCTTCGCCCTCCGACCTTTAACGGCCTTCAGGATTCGCTTTTCATTCACGTCTCTGGCGATTATTCTCTTGTTCTGGAGGAGGTCCACGCCTAGAAGCGTCTTCTTCTCTTCTAAGAGGTCCGCTATCGTCCGGGTGGTTGTGCCCGGTCCAAGAATATATATGATGTCAGGCTCCATCCGTTCGATCATGTAGACCGCTATGGCCGCTTGGTTACGTAGCTCCTCCTCAGTGGCAGGGGTCGCCATCTTCATTCCTTGGATGAGGGAGGGCTCGTAGGGGACAAGCATGTACCCGTAAAGCCTCGCCGAGAGCCTACCTTCCCTGAAGGCTTCCTCGTCGACATCCATGACTTCAGCCTCCCTCAAGGGAAGCTCGCCGAGGAGGAATCTCGCAGCTATCTCAGCGGCAGAGGCCGGGTTAACCGCGAAGACTGCGCTGTGCATCTTCACGCCTGTCGGAACTCCCAAGACTGGAACCTTCATGTCGACTGCGTCAAGCACGTCCCGCGCGGTTCCGTCCCCTCCACAGAAGACTAGAAGATTCACGCCGTAGTCGACCATAGCCTCAGCCGTAGCTTTCGTATCTTCAGCCGTCGTCTCGTCCTTCCTCTTCCCCACAACCCTAAACTTTAAGCCTGCCTTCTCAGCCTCAAACTCACCCATCAAGGCGGCTCCAACGAGCAGGTCGAAGTTGAATCGGAGGGACGCCAACCGGGAGAGGAAGGATTCAGCTCTGGCGGGGGCTACCGGTCTGGCTCCTAGGTGCCTCGCCTTCTCAAGCACATCCTTGCCGTCGGTTCCCTTGAGTCCTACAGCTCCCCCCATACCAGCTATCGGATTCACTATGAACCCCATCATTATGTCTGCCGTCATCCCTCAATCCACACGCCTATAGATGAAGCCTCAACCAATTAAACTTAATGTAGATGTGTCTGGACTGCACTTCGTAGCTAGAAACCTGCTCACTACAAAACATATAATTATATAAGGCTTTTTCCTTATCAGCTGAAGGGATAAGGATGAACACGTCGGAGAAACGTGTGGTTGCGTCGCTACTTTTACTTCTGGGGGTAACCCTCCTAGTCTTAGGGCTTGAGGAGGGACAGGTCGCCCTCATATCCAAGATTTTGAGAGAGATTTTTGAGCCGGCACTAGCCGGTTTCTAACCGCACATTCACCACATCCTTTAAATTGACTTTAGACTATTAGAGTTGCTGTAATTGGGAGTGGAGGGCTCATGGACTACCTGAAGTTGAGGGGGGTCAACGAGGCTACCATAACTAGGCTGATCATCAAGGACGCCGCGGACGATTGGCTGGGACTGGCGAGGGTCGATGTCGCCGTCGTGGGCGCCGGCCCTTCAGGGTTGACGGCTGGAATATACCTAGCTAAAGCGGGTTTGAAGACAGTTATCTTCGAGAGGAGACTCTCAATGGGGGGCGGTATAGGTGGAGGAGGAATGCTCTTCCACAAGATAATCGTTCAGTCCCCGGCTGACAGAATCGCTAGGGAAGTTGGGTGCAGACTCAAAGAGGTTGATGAAGGCCTCTACACAGCTGACACAGCCGAGATGATAGCTAGACTGACAACCTCGGCAATAGATGCGGGAGCAAAGATCATCTTAGGAGTCTCGGTCAACGACATCATCTACAGGAAGGAGCCGCTACAGATAACTGGAGTCGTCGTCCAATGGACCCCAGTTCTCCTCTCGAACCTCCACGTAGACCCTCTAGGAGTAGAATCTAGAGCAGTCATAGACTGCACAGGCCACGAAGCCGAAGTCTTGACAAAGGCCTCAAACAAGATACCGGAACTAAAAATCCGCATAAAAGGAGAAGGG
>LUCD01000101.1 GCA_001593925.1 Candidatus Bathyarchaeota archaeon B26-1 | reverse complement strand
TCATTGACGGCTCCTTCATTGACGGCTCTATACATTTCCTCCATGAAGAAAAGTGAGAGGGCAACCAAGATCGCCTATGTTTCTTCATTAACAACCATAGCTAACGCCGTTACTCCTCCAGCTGGAGCTTTCCTTATAGAAAGGATGGGTGGGCTCCCCAAAATGCGGGTTATCTACCTAATTCAATTCGTTGCTACATTAATCGTATGGGTGTACACGATGAAGCTGAAGGATACGGAAGTATTAAAGACTGAAAAAGGGAAGATGCTTCCGGAAATCTTGTTGGAAATTAAAGACACAATAAATGTTCTGAAGGAGAACAGAGCGTTATGGTGGATATGGATATTCACGATAGGTTCATTTGCGTATGGAGCGTCAAGCCCATACTGGATACTCTTCGCCGCAGAAGCTTACTCTTCACCGTATGTAGTGATCGGACTGCTCTCCACAGTTTACTCCGTCACTAATGCTTTGACGCTGATTCCTGTTGGAAGATTCTCGGATAGAAAAGGAAGAATTAGAGCAATAAAATATCTCCGTCCAATCTCCTATCTGTCCTTCGCCATCTTCTTAATTGGATACAGATTCAAGCTGAGTTTTCTATATCTCATACCCTTAGTTGTATGGGGTTTAAGAGGGATCGGCAGTGCATGCTCAGCTCCATGCCAATCAGCAGTGAACGAAGTTGTGCCTCAAGAGTTCCTTGGAAGATGGCGGGCGCTGAGAACATTTCTAGTAAGCATCGCAGGCGTGCCGTCAGGTATACTTGGAAGCCTGCTCTGGAGCATAAACCCATGCCTCCCCTTCCTCTTCACTCTTCTAATAGAAATAGCCATAAGATATCCCATCGTATACTTTAAGCTTCCAGAAACCCTTTACGTAAATAAGTCAACCTGGTAAGAAACTTAAGAAAGAATAATCTCTTTTACACGTGAGAAGCAAAAATATATTTTATCAATAATCGTTTAGCAATTTCTTTCCCTTCTCTGCGATGTAAGACTTGAACACATCGGTCTTCCTTGCATCACAGGTTAATTTGAATAAGCAGAATTTACAGGGATACCTGTCAAGCAGAGACTTAACCGGCATTAGGTACTTCAAGTCCTTTAAAGTTTGGATCGCACATTCGACTAGACCTGTCGGGATATCTAGTTCTCGGCTGATCTCGCCGACTTCTATTTGCCCACGATCATGGATGTACTTTAACACTTCCCTAAGAACCAAGGAAACCCCTCATCAATTAAGCGCAGACTTCTTTACCCTCTCCACCTTTTTCGCTTCGCCTTGTAGCTTTCAACGCTACGTATCCTAATGGTGCAGAGAGGAAGGCCAGCCAGATTTCAGGTCTGAGAAGTCCAACTCCCAATGTTCCCGTGGTTAACCAATCCCATGTCCACTCTTCACCTGACAGGTAAGCCAAGTATGTTCCAAGCCCGTCTGCACCGAGGGTGAGCAAGTATACTGCCCCAAAGGTTGCTGAAAGTAAAGCACCAACAAGAACGAAACCTATCGCTTCGTATCTTGCCTTCCATAAAGGTGTGGCTCCGAAGAAGACGGCGCCGATGATTAGCGCCGCAAGTCCTCCGAACAAGTCGTCGCCTGGAAGTCCTAACAGGGATAAATTGTCTCCAGGGACTATAAACCAGTTCCAAAACGCCGTTGCAAACTCTACGGAGCCAACTATGATGTAGAATACTCCTAGGACTACAGAATAAACCGCCATGTATCTACCGGAATTTTTTTCCAGACTCATAACGTTCACCTCACTTATATCCTAAACCTTGACCGATCCAGATGATTGCTAGAGACGTTATGTATGCCAGTATCAATCCGTAGATGACTGAGAAGAGTGTCCACTTCCACGAGTTAGTCTCCCTATATATGATGCCAAGGGTTGCGACGCAAGGTATATAGATTAATGTGAAAGCCATGAAGGCCAGCCCTGTGAGAGGAGTGAAAACCCCTTGGCTCCTAATGGTTTCTTGTATCTCCCCCATCTCGCTTTCCTCCCCCAGCCCAAAGATAACCGCGAAGGATCCAACAACGATCTCTTTAGCTATGAAGCCGAAGAAGAGACCTACGGCGCCTCTCCAGTCGAAGCCGAGCGGGCGGAAGATTGGCTCGAGACTGTGGCCAAGAATCGCTAGATAAGTTTCTTCTAGAGGTGCACCCCACGGATAGCTTGAGAGGAACCACACTACTATGATTCCGGCTAGAATTATCGTTCCAGCCTTCCTTAAGAATAGGGAGCCCCTCTCCCACATGTGGATCAACGTGCTCTTAAAGACGGGTCTAGAGTACATTGGAAGTTCCAGAATGAATGGTGAAGGCTTCCCCTTAAAGTATGGTATCGTCCTTCTAAAGAGCAGTGCCATAAGCACAGCTAGAACTATTCCAAGGATATACATGGTATATGTGCCGGCGGCGGCGTATGGGCCGAGAACAGCTCCGCCAATAAGGAGATAGACTGGTAGCCTAGCACTGCAAGACATTAATGGATTTATAAGTATTGTCAGTATGCGGTCTTCCTCTCTGTCTATGGTTCTTGTCGCCATGACTCCTGGAATGTTACATCCGAACCCTATCAGCATCGGAATGAAAGATTTTCCATGCAACCCGAGCTTATACATCAACCTGTCTACTACGAAAGCTGCTCTAGCAAGATACCCGCTGTCCTCAAGCAGAGAAAGCCCAAAGAACAGGAAGAATATCGGCGGAAGGAAGACGAGTACTCCTCCGAGCCCGCCGAAGATTCCGTCGGCTACGAAACTTGCCAACTGCTCATCGGCGATTACTGAGCTTGATACTTCACCAAGCCAGCTGAAGAGGATGTCTATCAGATCGGAGAGGGGAGCTGAAACATCGAATGTGAAGCGGAAGAGAGCCCACCAAAACGCGAGGAAGATCGGTATGCCCACATACTTATTCAGAAACACTCTGTCCAGCAAGTCAGAGAGAGTTAGAGGCTTCTCCCCCTTCAAGACCTTCGGTAGGATCCTACTTATGAATTCGTAACGGCTCTCAGCAAAGAAGACCTCCGGATCTTCTCCAAGTATTTCTCTGGCCTTCAAGCTCATCGAATAACCTCCAAGATCTCATCTCTATACGGGCTTCTCTCAGCCTCTTTGAGGACTTCCTCATCTCCTTCAAGAATCTTGATTGCGAGCCATCTCGTCGGATACTTGCTTGATAACTCCTTATCCTTGAGTATGGCTTTCTCCACTCTAGAGATCAGCTCTTCAGCCGCTTTTCCGTATCCGACTACTATCCTTCTTCTCTTTCCTTCTCTGGCTGCTTCAGTTATGGCCTCCAATAGATCCTTAATGCCCTCCTTTGTCGTTGCAACAGTTGGCACTACACGTACCCCAAGTATTCTAGAAAGAGCATCAACATCAATCTTGTAGCCAAGGCTCTTCGCTATGTCGTACTTGTTCAACGCGATGACAACGTTTGCCTCGAGCTCCAAAAGTTGAAGTGTTAAGTACAGATTCCTCTCCAAGTTCGACGCGTCGACAATATCCACCACAACATCAGGCTTCTCCTTAACTATGTAGTCCCTCGCAATAAGCTCATCTATTGAATGAGCCGTGAGGCTATAAGTTCCCGGCAAATCGACGATCTCTATCTCCTCTCCTTTATACCTGCATCTTCCCTCCTTCTTCTCAACGGTCTTCCCAGGCCAGTTCCCAACGTGAGCCTTACCTCCAGTGAGATCGTTAAATATCAGGCTTTTACCCACATTTGGGTTTCCTATCAGAGCAACCCTTATCATGAGTTAACCTCCGGATCCACAATTATCCTCATGAGCAAGCCTCTTCCAAGCGCAATCCTTGATCCTCTAACGTCGATAAGCACCGGGCCGGGGGAGTTTGAGAACAAAACCTTCACTCTTGCGCCGGGGGTGAATCCTAACTCTGAAAGTCGCCTCGCTAGGCCTCTGCCTCCTCTAACCTCAACGACTCTTGCCTCCTCATTCTCAGGTAGCATTGCAAGCGGCATCTTCATCATTCCTTTCCCTCCCCGACAAGAACGTAAACGTTCTCACTTTCCCTCTTCCTCAAGCTTAGGTTGTATCCTTTCAAAAGGAACTCCACAGGGTCACCGAGGGGAGCCCTCCTAACAACGATGATCTCCGTCCCCCTCGTTAATCCCATATCAAGCAGCCTTCTACGAACCTCCCTATCCCCAACAACCTTTGAGACGACTCCCTTCTCTCCGGGTTTAAGTTCACTCAATCGCTTCTCCATTGAACTTCCTCGACTAACAGCAAATATTTAGGGCTACCTAATTTAGGTATTAAGATATTGTTAGGTTCATGTAAAATTTACCCCAACAATTTTAGGAACAGATATAAGCATCAAAAAGAATTAGGCTTAATCTTCAATTTTCTAACAGAAATGCTATGTGGATCTTTCTTCTTCTCTTCTGCAGTACTCCTTAAATTGTTCCATCTATCTCCCTACAAACCTGGGGCGTTCAGAGGCTTCTGTAATGAATTTAACGAATCTCGTAAACTGAAGTATAGTCTTCGGGTTGAGCTGATGCTCAAGAATGTGAAAATCCTTTAAGGCGACATCTTCCGGAACTAAGATGAGTTCCAAAAACTTCTTGAAGACATCGCGTCTCTCTTTTATTGCCTCGGCTATCTCTCTTCCACGAGGTGTAAGAGTTACGCCTCCATACTTTTCATAACGGACAAAACCGTCCTTATGAAGCTTCCTCACCATCTCAACAACCGTTGATGGCTTCATCCTTCAAAGCCTCTGCGATCTCCGTTGAGAAGAATGCCTTGTCCTTATGTTCTTGAATATAGTTGAGGATTCTCCGCGCCTTGCTGATCTTACCTCCACCCCTAGCATCCAAGTATTTCGGGGCGTAGCTCACGGAACGAAGACCATCGATCACCACAGAGTCTCTTCCCTCAGGCTTCAGAAGATAAAGGTGATAAGGCCTAGTGGTCTGAGTAATCCCCGCTCTCCCCTTAAAGACTCTCACATGTTCATATATGGGCTCGGCGGTCCGTAACACGAGACCACGCCTCCAACACAAAGCTAAGGCGTTATACACCGAACTCTGAGAAAGCCCCGTGGCCTCCACGATCTCACGGTTACTATGAGGCTTATGATCACCCAAACAGACAGAACAAGCTCACGCGCAGGCCGGTAACTCTCCCTCGCCATCCCACTACACGCCCTTTTTACCCGGCCAGAGATGAAAATCGTAAATTTATTAAACCTTCTGGCGAAATAGTAACCGTGGGTAAAAATGGAGAAAAATAAATACAAACCTTTTACCTAAAAACTCCACAAAAAGTGCTTTTCTGATGTTTTATGTATGGCGCCGGGGAAGGGATTTGAACCCTTGAGGCCCCAAGGGGCCACTGGATCTCGATTCCGGCCCTCATGTTCTGTGGGTGTCCAGCGCATTTCCACTCTGCCACCCCTTGTCGGGGCCGGTGAGGCCCTGGCGATGGGTGTCCCCGGCTCATTTAGAGTTTGGCGTGGAGGGTTCTTTAAAGTTTTTGTTACTGTATTCCTTCTTCCTCCGCAGCCTTTCTTATGGCTTCTTCTCTTGTCAGTCCAAGTCTCTCGTACTCGGCGATCTTGTACTCGAGTACGTTCGTGTTTCCCCAAGTCTCCATATGCTTCTTTATGAGCCGTCGATATAGTTTTTCTGTGTCTTTGGTGGTCTCACGCCACCTTCTACGCGCCTCCATGAGGGTTTCTTTGGCGTATTCCGCCTCCAAGTAGCTCAGTGAGCCGATCAATGTCCCCAAGAATGTCGTTGCGGATCCGTTTACTTTGTGGGCTATCGGTACGAGCAGTAGAAGTGCAGTCAGAGGAAGCACAGTCTTGAGGGCTATGCTCAGCCCAGCCGAGAGGATGAGGGCTCCTAGGACGGCTAGCATGAGCCTCTTGTAGCTGAGGCTGAGCTCTACTGTGCTTGAGTCGTCTTCGGGGTGTACGCGTAGGTCCACGGAGGCTCCAAGCCTCTCGCTGATCTTAGCTGAGATGCTTAGGCGTTCCCTATCGTCTTTTATCTCCTCAACCTTCGGGCTTGACCGCATGTAGTTGAGGAGCCTCTCGTATATCTTTCTCGGAGGGATTCTGACGAACCTTCGTCCCCCTGAAGGGAAGACGCGGTGAACCGACATCACACGTCACTCAAGATTAGGAGTCAGTCGAGATTAATGTTTTTTGAGTTAGGAACCTTTAGCTGGGCGACGGATGACCGTTCGGAGGTTGGGGGTTAGGATGCTCTGTTGGGCTCTATGATCACTTTTAGTGACCTCTCTGCCTCCGCTACGAGCTTGAATCCTCTGGCTATCTCTTTCAGGCTGAGCCTATGGGTGACCATGTCTCTTACGTTTATCTTCTTTTGGGTTAGGATGTCCAACGATTCTTGGAGGTCTTTTGGAGCTGCTCCGTAAGAGGTCTTTATGGTTATCTCGTTTCTCCAGAACCGGGTTATCGGTATCGGAACCTTTACCGTTGGGTCTGGAACAGCGAAGTATAGGATTGTTCCTCCCTTATCCACACACTCTAACGCTGTTAAGGATGCTTGGGTTGCCCCCGTGCACACTATCACCTTTGACGCCGGTTTTCCGTCATTAATCTCCTTCAGCTTTTTGGGTAGGTTCTCCCTTGCGTCTATTGTGTAGTGAGCTCCAAACTTTTCAGCCATCTCCAGCCTGTACGGCTTTATGTCCGCTGCGATAACTCTCTTGACCCCCTTAACATTCGCCAGTTGTATGTGCAGTATTCCCGCTACGCCGCTTCCAATTATCATCACCGTATCGTCCTCTTCGATCTCTGCGAGCCTCTGACCTCTAACTACACATCCAAGGGGCTCTATGAAGGTTCCCTCCTCATAGGAGATGTTCGGCGGTAACCTGTAGACGCCGTATTCCACGTTTATCTTAGGGACTCTAATGTACTGTGAGAATCCTCCCGGATAATAGTTCGTTGTATGCAAGGTTTCGCAGGCGGTATGGTGACCCTTCAAGCAGTACCAACATCTGTTACATGGAACGTGATGCGAGACGAAGACCCTCTCCCCAACTTTATACTTAGTTACCTTTTCTCCAATCTTCTCTATTAATCCGGTGGCTTCGTGACCAAGTACCCTTGGGGCTCTAGGAACCCTATACCATTCCATAACGTCGCTTCCGCAGATTCCGGACGCCATAACCTTCAGGAGCATCTCGTCTGGTCCGATCTCCGGCTTCGGAATCTCCTCTACCCTTACGTCGTTATTGTTGTAGTACACCGCGACAAGCATCGGTTTCACCATAAAAATGGGGGAGGGTTAAGCCTTCCCTTCCTTTATCTGCACGAAGAGGTCGTGAGCCTCCTTAGCCGTATAATTCTCGTGGATTATGGCTCGTATAGACCTTATCATGGCCACTGGATAGTCCGATTGCCACACGTTCCTTCCCAAATTTACTCCTATAGCCCCCTTCTCTATGGCTGCGTGGACGAACTCGAAGACCTCCATCTCGGACTCAACCTTTGGTCCCCCAGCTATCACTACGGGTACTGGGCATCCTTCAACCACCTTCTCGAACCCTTCCCGGCAGTAGTAGGTCTTCACAACCCTTGCTCCTAGCTCAGCCGCTATCCTGCAACAGAGCGCTAGATACCTGGCTTCCCTCTTCTCCAGCTCTCTTCCTACAGCCGTCACCGCCATCACAGGTATTCCGTACTCCTCACATTCGTCTACGAGCCTCGCCAAGTTTATCAGAGTCTGATGCTCATGTCTGCTTCCAATAAATATGGACATGGAGACCGCGCTGGCATTCAACCTGATGGCTTCCTTTACGGACGTTGTTATACCCTCGTTTGACAGGTCCTCTCCGACCATGCTGGTTCCCCCCGAAACCCTCAGGATTATGGGCTTAGTGTTGGTTGGGTCGATGCAGTTTCTCAGAACTCCCCTCGTCAACATTATGGCGTCTGCGTATGGAAGAAGCGGCTTAACCGTCTCTCCAGGCTTCTCGAGTTTGTGAGTCGGCCCTTGGAAGTATCCATGATCTATCGGTAGGAATAGGGCTCTTCCATCCCTCTGTATCAGTTGAGACAGCCTATTTCTCATCCCCCAGTCCATCTCACTTCCCTCATTAACACTTTGGCCTTAGAATTAAATAGCCTTTCTCTATCAGCCAATGATGGAACTGCCAAGCCGTATACCTACACTCGGTTCTGCATGTCCGTCTGACCTCTTCATACTTTGCAGAGCCTTCCTTCAGTTCGTTTAGCTTCATCTGAACTGGACACTTTACGGCGTTGCAGAACTCTCTCCGCTTATACTCCACGTATCCTTCTATCGACATCTTCATCACGCTTCAATGTTCTGTTCAGTTTATAATTATTATTCTCTTAAGGTTCCGGTTCGCTTTGAAGATCGGGTGAGTTGCTAAGTTTTATAGGCTGGTCTTATAATAGAACGGGGATGAAGAGGTGCTGCTTAACTGACTCTGGGGGGATGGGTACAGTTGGCCTATACAAGGTTCCCAAAGCTCTTCTATGGCCGGTATATCCGAAGTGAACAGTATAATTTCAATCCCGGTCAAGCGGTCTACTGTACGATTGAAGAGCTTGACGGCAGGCTCTATGTGGCTGAGAGGGTTGACTCAAGAGCCGGAGGGAGAGCAAGGAGTGAGTTGGTGATCTCGGAGATGGACCCGGAGACATGTATGCTTCTGGGGAAGAAGACTCTGTGGATTAGACCGGATAAGTACGTCTATTTTGGGGTCATCGATAGTTGTGTCTATCAGGGGAAGATATGGCTCACCTTCACTACGGCCACTCGGTGGGGCGTCGGCTTGGGATGTGAGGACACTTGGATCATGTGGTTCGACCCAAGGTCTGGAGAGAAGGGTGAACCCGTCAAGGTGTGCCCTGACAAAAATAGCGGGTGCTCCAACATGACCGTCTGGCGAGGCAAGATTTGGATCAGCTATAACGCGGGGAGCAGGTGGCAAGGAGACTCACATCTATGTTTAAGGAGTTTTGACGGTTCAACCTTCGGCCCGGAGCATCTCTGGGATGGGCATAAAAGTGTCTACCACCCAGCCGTCTCCGTCTTTAATGACCACCTCTACATCCATTACGGAGAGAGCAGCATGTTCGGAATAGATAAGGAGTCCGATTCCCTCTTCATGGTGGAGTTCGACGGCGGGGAGTTCTTCAACTGCCGTAGGTTCTACAGCCAGGGACGGAACGCCTACGTCCACGCCACGGAGTACGACGAGAGACTGTGGATGTTCTGGAAGTCGACGGGACGGACCTACAAGCGATACGGATACGACTACCAAGACATAGCCATGATGTACATGGAGAGGGATGGAACACTCAGTGGACGGGAGTACCTCATCGAGGAGAACACCTACAACTCTGGACCTGTCCCATGTCTCTTTAGGGACAGACTCTACATAGTCTACACCAAGTATACGAGATACTACCATTCAGAGAGTGGTCCGAGCAAGTGGGTCGGAGACTGGGTTGTAACCTTAACGAAGGTTCGTTGATAAAGAACAGTACTAACGTTTCTTCCAGAGCTCGTTGTGCAGTTCATGAGCCAAGGTGAGTATCCCATCCTCCAAGACGCGCTCAGCCTTAGGCTTCAGGAATGTTACTCCGAAGTACTTCGGCGCCATCTTCGCTGCGTATCCACCCCTCTTAAGAGCCTCAGCAGTCGGGAAGTATCCGACCTCGCCATTTCCGTAACCGACCAAGTACGTGTACTTGAACGGCGAGCGTCTCTTTATCTTGAGACCGATCTCTACGAAGAGTTCCCCGGGTATAGCTATTAAGAGTATCTCGTTTATCCCGATTAGGGTGACTTCGACTGGCATCACCTTCGGGAACGTTCCCTCTCTGAGGTGTTTAAGGACGTCCTCAGCCCACTCGACCATCGCCTCAGCTACCCTAACTCGGCCTGGTTCAGACCCTTCTGTCTTGAGTGTTCTCAGCCTCTCCTTAGCCGATTCAGCTTCCTTTATGGCATCCTCTAGCTTTGGAGGAGGCTCAACAGGCAGTTCAAGAACCTTCTGTAGAGAGCCTATTCTAACTTCGGGGACTCCTTTCAGATTTCCTGCAACCTTGATAGCCTCGTCTCCGATCTTCCTCCCAATCTCTTCGACGTCTTTGAATGTTCCTTCTCCCCAAGCCTCCAAGTTCACGAGCGGGTCGATATCCCCGTCCGCTCCTGTTGTGAAGAGGCAGCAATTTGCAAGTCTCTCCTCAACTGTACGTGACACGACTCCGGGATAGTCTGCTGAGACGAGGAGGTTTCGAGGCCCGAGGACGACTGGGTGGCAGGTGTAGTTGAGGACCACGCATCTAACCTCGCCTTCAAGGTTCTCTATACGTATGACTCCTAGCTCCTCATCTAGGGGGCCATCAGGCCTCTTCTCTCTGTTGAAACCGATCCCTCTAACGGAACCTCTGCCCACCGCTATCCTAGCCTCATCCATGTTCTCGGAAGCTTGGACGATCGAGTCAACTATCTTCCGTTCTAGGACTTTGAGATACTCCTGGTCTACCTCCCCTAGCCTTCTCAAATTTACGGTTGCAGGGCCAGAATGGGTATGTGTACACGCTATTATCATGCTTTGGGGCTCTATGCCGGTCTTCTCTGAGGCTTCGTTCCTTATCCGCTCCACGGACTCCCTTGAGAGCCCTAGAAGATCGGCTGAGACTAAGGCTGCTTTCTCGCCGGCATCCACATCTTCAAGGGTTAACGCTCTGGCGTAGAGATTATCGTGGACACCTTTGAAGGCTCATCTCTTAGTATGTAACCTGTCAAGTAGACTCCTACGGGAGGGGTGATATCGACCTTCGAGAAGCCGGCTCTCAACCTTCCCAAGGGGTCGGCACGTTCCTTTTGTTAAAGAATCTCGTCTACGTTCTCTTTGATCTTCTCTATGGCGGCGGCTATGTCTTCCATATCGTCCCGTGAGCCCAAGAGCATGGTCTGTCTGAACCAGATAGACTCCTTGTAGCACGCCCTCTCAGTGTTCGGCAGAGATACTTCTGAGTAGTCCATCTTCTTAGATAGGTCATTCGGTATGAAGGGTATACGATCGAGGTTCTGGAAGGCTGGAGCCTTGTATAAGGGTACGTACCCCGAGCTGCACGGTATTCCCTCAGCTCTCATGGCTTCTATGAAGGCTTCTCTAGATAGACCACCGAAGGCTTCAGAGTTGTACCGTAAGATGTATATGTGATACGCATGCTTCGTAACTTTCTCCGGCCTCTTCAGGGGGGTCACCCCATCTATCTTGGAGAGGAGGCTTGTCAAGTATCTGGCTCTATCCTCCCTAATCTCGGCCTGTTCAGGGAGCCTGTCCAACTGGACGAGGAGGATAGCTGCTTGGAACTCGGTCATCCTACAGTTGGCTCCAGGTATGAAGTGTTCGTACCACGCCCCTTTCATGCTCCTGCCGCAGTTGCTATATGACCAAGCAACCTCGTAGAGTTTACGATCTTTGGTGAGGATGATTCCCCCTTCACCGCTCGTTATGTTCTTGCTCGACTGGAAGCTGAAAGCCGCTAAGTCTCCGTAGGAGCCGACCTTCCTCCCGTTCCATTCGGCTCCCCACGCCTGACAAGCGTCCTCCACCACGACAAGGCTATATTTCTCCGCTATCGAGTTGATTCTCTCCATGTCGGCTGGGCAGCCAGCTATGTGAACCGGAATTATGGCCTTCACATCTTCAGTTATGGCCTCTTCAACTGCCGACGGGTCGATCGTGTAGGTGTCTGGGTCTATATCGACGAACTTTGGAGCCAAGTTGGCGTATATGGCGGCGGTCGCCGTAGCCATGAATGTGTAGGCCGGCATCAGCACCCTGCTTCCAGCCGGTATTCCAGCCGCCCTCAGAGAGATCTCTAGAGCAGCCGTCCCGTTCGTTACCGCGACTCCGTACTCGACACCGTGGTACTCGGCGAACCTCCTCTCAAACTCGGGTTTTCTGCTTCCACCTATGCCCCAGTACCCGCTCTCTAGGACCTCCTTGAGGGCCTTGAGCTCATCTTCGCTGTATATCGGCCATGAGGGGAAGGGCTTCTCTCGGACGGGCCTCCCTCCCTTCAGAGCGAGCTTAGCCAAGTAAACACCTCCAATGATCCAAATAATGATCCTCAAGGATTTATCCTTTGTTATGGGTGGTGTTCTATAAGGTAGAGGACTGGCAGTTGTGGTTCTGGGGCCTCCGCCTTGGTGTATGGAGTAACTCCTTCTCAGCCTTCTTTATCAGCTCCATAAGGTCTCTGACGCAGTCGTCGTCTAGGAGTTTCGGTGGAGGGGCTTCCCACAGTTCTATGGCCTTCTCTCTGGCCTTATCGATCTCTGTCTCGCCGCCCATCTGCCTCCATGTTTGGTATGAGAGTCCACCTATGAAGATTTTAGGTATCCATAATTCCCTCCTGAAGTGCCTTACCGTGTGTTTATGCCCTAAAAAGAAGGCTTTATGGCCGAGCTCTTCGATCACGTCTATGGCTAGAGTATCCTCATCGACTGTGAAGCCTCTGGCAAAACGTTTAACGATCGCAGCTATCTCGTCGTCGATGACGAGTTGAACCGCGGAGTTCAATCCATCCGGTTCGGAGATTAACCCAACCGAACCGTATGATTTTACACCCGCGACCACTCCGATCATCATGCTGACCCCTCTCTCGAACCCTGACTGGACCGACGCCAAGGTCTTCGCTTGGGTCTTGCCCGAGAGCATACCGGTCAGCCTTCCACCGTAGAAGCGAGCCATATCCGCCATCGCCAAGCCTAAGAGAAGGGACTCAGGATGACACGCACAGTTCAGCCCCGTTCTCATATCCATAACTCCTAAGGAGACTCCGAAGGAGGGTCGCAACCTCCTCCCTGAGAGGGCTTGGTTCATCAAAGCATCCGAGAAAGTGTCAGCCAATTGCATAACTAAGGCTCCGGCTAGGGTCACCGGAGCTGTTCCGCCAATGGATGGTATCCCTGAGCCGGAGCCGACAGGTAGACCGATCTCCCTAGCCGCCACGATGACCTCGGCGTTCACTCTATCTAAAAAAAGGGGGTAGGGTTTGTGGATGACTATGTTGGCGACGGTCTTCAGTTCCTCGCCGGTGTGGTCGCAGTACCTCTCGCAGAGTTCTACATAGTATGGAAGATACTTGACGTTCGGAACCTCGCCCCAGTAGTAGGGTTTTCTGCTGCTCATCCAGCTGAGCAGTTTCATGTAGAAGGTTTGGGCGTGAAGTGGGACATCCGAAGGCAACCCTATACAGTTCAGAGACGTTATATTCTCGAGGTTGTCGGCGACCTTGGCCATCCTCAAGCTCGAGTCGAAAGTGTGAGGTTTAACCTCGTCGGTTCTAGGGTCCATGTATAAGTGGGGGTATCCGCCAGCATTGAAACGGAGGCTGGGCTCTTCACTTTCTTCATCGGTGCCGTTCCCTTCGGTAATCATCTCTTCCACATAAGACTTGGGAAAATATACCGTCTCCTTCGAGAAGTCAACCTCATAACCATACTTCTTCATGGCCTTCAAGAGTCTCGCATTCTCGATTCTCATCCCAACCTCTGAGAGAACCCTACAGAGGCATTCGTGAATATTGTATATCTCATCCCGGGTTAAGAAGCCTCTCGCGACACCGAAAACCCTCATGCCCAGAACCCGCCTGACTAGAGATACTCGAGACGGTTCGTTTATAAGAGTTTCTCTTTTAAAGTAGCCTCAGCGAAGAACTGCTTTTATAATTCTCTGTTCCCTATATTAGTGTCGCTTAGTGTCGCCTATCAGTTT
>LUCD01000100.1 GCA_001593925.1 Candidatus Bathyarchaeota archaeon B26-1 | reverse complement strand
ACAGGAGAAGCAGATGCTCGAACAGCAGGTCAAGATGCTGGAATCTCAGCTAGAGGCGCTTAGAAAAAGGCTTGAAGAGCTAAGTAAGTGATGGAGGAGACGAGTTGCCTAGAGGATGGTTTGGAAGGGGCTTCTGGTTCGGCTGGGGTAGGGGCTTCGGCAACCCCTACCTATTCTGCAGATGGTTCCCGTGGCTACCCAGATGGTGGTGGGCATACCCAGCCTTAAGCCTATATGGAGCCTTCTGGGGTTTTCCATACTATAGAGGATACTGGCCGATCTCCACCTTCATCCCGTTCTACAGACCTTAACCGATACTAAAAGAGAGGAAGGAGGTGTTATAGGTGCCTCGCGGTTTCGGTTTCTGGTTGTGGTGGCTAACGGCTCCATACTGGTACCCGTACCTCTACTGGCTTTGGCGGTGTTGGTGGTTCCCGTGGCTTCCAAGATGGTGGTGGACAGGAATATACGGGCCTATAACACCCCTCTCGTCCCTTCCAGCCTACGCGGGATTGCCGAAAGAGCAAGAGATCGCACTCCTAGAGGAGCATAAGAGGCTCATAGAAGAGACGCTGAGCCAGATAAACAGGAGGCTCAAGGAGCTCAGGGAAGGTTCCTCAACAGAAACGAGTGGATAAAGAGGATAGGCAAATGGTTAATTTGAGAGTCGCTGTTCCCACTAAGGGGGACAAGGGCCTAGAAGACTCCGTGTCGGAAGTTTTCGGCCGATCCGAAAAATTCACGATCTTGGAGATCATCGACGGGTCCGTAGTCAACGTTGAGGTTGTGGAGAATCCAGCCGGAGGGTATGAGCATGGGGCTGGACCGATAGTTGTGAAGATGCTCAAGGATATGGGTGTGACAGCGGTTGCAGCTAGAGAGTTCGGCCCAGGCGTAACGGTTCTGCTGGAACAGAGTAAGATAAAGATGTTCAAGGTTGAAGCGGGGATGCAGGTTGGGGAGATAGCCGAGAAAGTCATTAAAGAACTAGAGCGCTAACTACGGAGCCTCGATAAGAACGGTTACAGGTTGGGTCTCAGCTATTGTGCTGGTCGCGGTAAAAAGCATGAGATCAAAGCCGCCGTGCTGCTACGACTTTAACGGTCACTCTCTGGCCGTGAACTCCATATCGGCCCAACCCTCTTTAGATGATGCATTCTCGGAGCTGGGGAGAAAAAGCAATCATATAGAGTCGCGGAGAAGGAAAGGCTCTAACTCTCAACACAAACCTTATCTTAACCGTATCCAAAAATAAATTGAGATTAAATTGTTGAGGCGGAGACGTAGACGCGGGCCTAAAGGGAGAATGCCTAAACCGGTAATGTTGGAGGTACAGCCTCCCATAAGCAGGTTCTTCCCCTTTCCTCAGAGCAACCGAGCGCCGATCTACCTCGAACCCGCGGAACTGGAGGCCTTGAGGCTGGTAGACTTGGAGGGGCTCTCCCAAGAGGACGCGGGGGAGAGGATGAAGGTGTCTCGCGGAACCGTCTGGAGGCTCCTCCAGAGCGCGAGAAAGAAGGTTGTCCAAGCCTTGACTGAGGGGAGACCGATCTTCATCAACCCCTAAACCTACCACTTAAAGAAGTTACGAAGGCCTAATGAGGGATATGGATAAAAGTTTATATATTTTGTGTGTAATCACATAATTGTATCTTTCAAATGGATAGGGGAAGTGAAAACGTTTGAAGGTTGCCGTTTCTGCTGTAGGCCCCTCATTAGACGCGTCCGTTGACCCGCGTTTTGGGCGTTGCGCGTACTTCGTGATAGTCGACACGGAAACCATGCAGTTTGAAGCCTTAGAGAACCAAGCCCGGTACGCTGGGGGAGGAGCGGGAATCCAAGCCGCCCAGACAGTAGCAAGTAAAGGGGTTCAAGTAGTCCTGACTGGGCAAGTTGGTCCAAACGCCTATCAAGCCCTGTCGGCGGTCGGAATCCAGATAGTCACAGGAGCGTATGGAACCGTAAGGGAAGCCGTGATGAAGTTCAAGAGCGGGGAACTCAAAGGCATATCCGCACCCACAGTTCCAATGCACTACGGTATGGGCTACGGCATGGGGATGGGTAGAGGCCGTGGAATGGGTATGGGACGCAGAGCTGGAGGATTCATGCAGGCGACTTATCCCGGAGCACCAATGATGCCTACCCCTCCAATGACGAAAGAGCAGGAGATTCAGATGTTAAGGAATCAGATGAAGGTTCTACAGGATCAGCTGGAACAGATAAAGAAGAGGTTAAGGGAGCTAGAGCGGTGAAGGGCCTCAGATTTTCTCCGAAGCGGTTGAGATGATCGCCTTCGGACCTGTCCCTTCTAGGCGTTTAGGTAAGAGCTTAGGGATAAACAACATTCCAGCAAAGGTCTGCTCTTACTCTTGTGTTTACTGCCAGTTAGGAAGAACCAAAGAGATAACCTTGGAAAGGAGAGCCTTCTACGATCCCGACCGTATCTTTAGGGATGCTAGAAGAAAGGTTGAAGAGGCTAGGGCGAGAGGCGAGGAGATCGATTATCTAACGTTTGTCCCTGATGGGGAGCCAACCCTAGACTTGAATCTCGGAGTAGAGATAGAGCTCCTGAGACGGATAGAAATCCCCATAGCAATACTGACCAACGCCTCACTTCTCTGGCGCAGAGACGTGGAAGAAGACCTCTTGAAGGCGGACCTCGTCTCCGTGAAGATCGACGCCGTCAGTGAAGGCGTCTGGAGAAGGATAAACAGGCCTCATAAATCCCTGAAAATATCTGAAATCCTAGATGGAATCTCCGAGTTCTCTAAGGAGTTTAAAGGAAGACTCATCACCGAGACTATGCTCATAAACGGCTTGGACTATACGGACGAAGCCGAGGAGATAGCTGACTTCCTCTCAGAATTGAAGCCGTATAAGGCTTATGTGGCTATTCCAACACGGCCTCCGGCGGAGAAGTGGGTTAAACCCGCCGAAGAGGAAGTTGTAAACAAAGTCTTCCAGATATTCTCTGAGAGGCTTGGGTATGAGAGGGTTGAGTATCTAATAGGTTATGAAGGAAGCGCTTTCGTCTCAACCGGAGACGTCGAGGATGACATACTCAGCATAGCATCCGTGCATCCTATCCGTGAGGAGGGAATGAGAGAGCTTTTGAGGAGAGCGGATGCAGATTGGAGCGTCGTTGAGAGGCTTCTAGACAAGGAGAAACTCCTAGAACTCGAGTATGAAGGCCACAGATATTACCTAAGAAAACTCAAGAGTAGATAGGAAACGTAGACAACTCGATGGCCTCCAGCCGGTTTGACGAACAGAGAGGGTGCACGTACTCTTTTTTTGGGATTCGACCCGGGATTATGATCCTACAGTTCAATTACGGCTCCGGTTCCCAGAGGCTTGCATCTATCCCCAAACCTTTTCTTCATCTCTTTGACGGCCTTCGACCCCGTGCAGTGGCACGGACATAGGAGTTCCGGATCGATCCTAGCTAAGTCATTCACTGTCGACTCGATCACTTCTCCGCTTGCTCCAATCAAGTGGAAGCCTCCTATAACGGCGTAGACCCTATCGGTTCCCATGATCCTCTTAGCCTGCTCCACGGTGTTCACTATTCCCGAGTGGGCGCACCCCGATATGACCGCTAAGCCCTTACCCTCAACATTTAATATCAAGGCTTGGTCATCCGGCATCGGGTCTTCAACGAACCTCTCGTCCTTGACCGTCCAGAAGCCTCGAACCTTCTCGTAAGGCGTAACCCTCTCAACCTCACCCGTAGTTGAGACCTCGCTCATCAAGGATACTGGGTTTCTGGCCAAGATCAGCCTACCGCCCAACGATTCGACTTGGGACCTCTTGAACGGCGACCCGATGAACTTGAGGTACGGATCAAGTTTGTATTTCGGGTTGAATATTTCTGGGTGAGCCACTACAGGTATAGGCCTCTTCAAAGTTCTTAGGAGCTCGAGCAGTCCACCCGTATGGTCGTAGTGGCCGTGGCTCAGAAATATGAGGTTAATCACGTTTAGGTCCACGTTAAGGGTCTTCATGTTGTGTAGTAGGGTGTACGGCGACCTCCCGGTATCCATCAGAAGCGAGAATTTAGGCTTAGGAACCTCTATGAGAATGGATAGGCCGTGTTCAGACCTCAACCCCTTAAGTTTACCCTCTACTGTGGATGAGTCTTCAACCAGCACCCTCAGCCTGAACCGCTCAATCACGAAGTTTCCCCCTCCACTTAGGTCTTCAAAATTAAAGTGAACCGCGGTAATGCTTCGTTGAGGGACATCCTACACACTTTTTGGATACATACCTCTCGCATGATACGCAGTCGACTTTACATGGAGCTAAGGTTAAGCCTTTATGGGTGAGATTTTCCCTTATGGGCAGAAAGGGCGAGTAATAGATGTCCCTCACCGGATAAAATTCAGACCTACGGATTCCTTTCCCGCTCCGTATGGAGCATCTCCCGAACGCTATACTCTCGAGGGTGTCCTTATCCTCAGCTATCACCAAGGCGACCACGTTATATCCTCCAGTTGTTGTAAATATGTAGACGATTCTTGGGCACTCCTTGAAACGTTCTAGAAGTCGACACGTATCCTCCCACTTTTCCATCTCCATAAGGACGACAGCCATACAGATACCGAAGTATTTTACGTTCATCTGGGCCGATACCTTTATCGCTTGCTCTTTCAAGAGTCTGTCAACCCTATTCTTGGCACCCATAATAGAGTAGCCAACGATCTTCCCAAGGTCTTTGTAGGTTGTTCGCCCATCGATCACCAACTGCGATATTATCTTCCTGTCAATGGTCTTCATACCGATCACTGTATTTTTTAAACTAAACTTATATATAACATCTTATTTATTAAAACATCTAACGTCTCGGAGGCAAATGTTTGCAACATCGGGATAGGAGGCATGCATTCGAAGAGCATCTAAAGAGAGTTAAGGAAAGGATGGCGAAGGTTAAGCATAAGATAGCTGTGATCAGCGGGAAGGGAGGGGTGGGGAAAAGCGTCGTCACGGTCAACCTCGCCGTGGCCTTCGCGTTGAACGGGAGGGAAGGCCGCGTCGGCATCCTAGACGCTGATATTCACGGACCATGCATACCAAAGATTATAGGGTTGAAGGGGAAAAGGCTCATCGCGGGCCCGCCCGGAATCTTCCCCGCCTCTGGGCCGCTGGGCGTCAAGGTGGTCTCGATAGATTTTCTTCTTCCTGGGCAGGAGACTCCGGTTATCTGGCGTGGACCCTTAAAGTATCAAGCAATAAGGCAGTTTCTCTCGGATATTGTCTGGGGAGAGCTGGATTATCTCTTCATAGACTTGCCTCCTGGAACGGGTGATGAACCGTTGAGCGTAATGCAGCTTCTCCCCGACATGGATGGAGTTGTAATAGTGACCATTCCCTCAGAGGTGTCGAGGGACGTGGTCATGAAGGCTGTGAGCTTCGCTAGGCATCTGAACACGCCGATCATAGGGATACTCGAGAATATGAGCGGCTTCGTCTGCCCGAACTGCGGGGCTGAAATCGACATCTTCAGGGTCGGCGGAGGCGAGAAGATAGCGAAGGAGATGAACGTTAGATTCCTAGGCAGAATCCCAATAGACCCGAGGATATGCGA
>LUCD01000099.1 GCA_001593925.1 Candidatus Bathyarchaeota archaeon B26-1 | reverse complement strand
AAGGACGGCACCTACCTGAAGGACGGAGACGTAGTCGAGATCGAGTTCGAGAAGATAGGGGTTCTGAGGAACCCGGTGAAGGAGGAACCTAAGAGAAGCTAAAAGTTTATGGCGCCGTGGCCTACGGTTTTTCTCTTTGGTCCAGAGAGGGGTTGAGGCTCGGCGGGGTTGGAGCCGGGCTCGTCCCTTCATAGGTTGATCTTAGCAACAATCTTTAAATGGAACGTTCAGCAGAGAAAAGGGGTATGTCGGAGGTTCTTTCCCCAGCCTCTGAGGAGATTCTTAAGGCTTATCGCGGATGGGTTGTCCCCAGAGAGGAGGTTCATCCTAGGCTCTTCTTCTCTGAGGGTGATGTCGCCGGTCTCCTAGAGAAGGCTGAGAGGGTTCCTTGGCTCTTCAACCCCATAGTGGAGAGATGCGAAAAGGTTCTTAGAACTCCTCCTCTAGAATTCTCGGACCGGTCGGATTATTGGGGGAGGTCGATGGCTTTCAGGAGGCTTGAGGAGCTCTCGTTCATCTACGCCTTAACCGGGGAGGAGCGGTACGCCGAGAGGGCGAAGAGGATACTCTTCCAAATCTTGGGGTGGGAGAGGTGGATTAGAACCCCAACTTACCCTTCTATCAGCTGCGTCTTAGCCTACGACTGGCTCTTCAAGAGCCTAGACGGCGAAGAGAGGCGGGAAGTGTGCAGGGTTCTGATCGACCGCGCCTTGAAGCCCTTCGAGAGGATACTCTCGGAGAGGTCGGAGTGGTGGACTCGGGACTCAAGGACGAACTGGCGTAGCGTAACTCACGGCCAGATCGGAATTACGGCCCTCGGCATAGCTGAACGCTACGAGAACGTTAAGTCTTTAGTTGAGGGTTGCCTGAGAGGAGTTCTAGCCGTCCTGGACGCTGGAGGAGTTGATGGAGGCTGGGATGAAGGGGTCGGATACTGGGGATACGGCATCGGGGAGGCTGTCCGCTTCGCCGAAGCCTTGAAGAGAGCCTCAAACTCCAAAGTTAACGTCTTCAACCACCCTTACCTGAAGGTTACAGGAGACTTCGGCCTCTACCTAGAGACGCCGGACGGGGGATGCTTCAACTTCGCAGACTGCGGGTACCGTCCTCCGAACCCGTGGCTGATGGCGAAGCTCGCGGCTGAGCAACGGAACCCATACTGGCAGTGGTGCGCGGAGCGAAACCTCAAAGCGGACATACACTCTTTCCTCTGGTACGACCCGGAGTTGAAGGGTGAGAAACCGAGGGGGCTTGCGCCCTCAAAGCATTTCAGGGGGATCGACGTCGCCGTTCTGCGCGGCGGATGGGACGGGAGAGACGTCTTCCTCGGGTTTAAGAGCGGGCTCACAACCGCCCATCACGGCCACCTCGATATAAACTCCTTCATGTTATCGGCTTTCGGGAGGAGGCTGGTCCAAGACTTGGGGGTCTGGTCTTACGCCGACCACGTCTTTTGGGACCGTTCCGGTCCACGCTGGGACTTTGAGGCGAACGCGACGGTAGGGCATAACACGCTCCTAGTGGACGGTGAGGGGCAGAGGTACGGTTCAGAGCACTTCGGTAGGATCGTTAGGTTCGTCTCAACCGGCCTCTACGACCTCATAGTGGGGGATGGAAGCAGGGTTTACGGGGAACTCCTAGGGAGGTTCCTCAGGTACGTTATCTACTTGAAGCCCCACCTCATCCTCATCCTCGATGATTTGGAGAGCCGGGCGCGGAGGAGGTTCGAGTGGCTACTCCATTACGTTGGAACCGTAGAGGCCAAGCAGGGATGGTTCCTAATAACGAACGATGTTGCCAGCCTCGACCTCCAAGTCTTGAGGCCGAAGGAGAATGAGGGGTTAACCGTGGTCAAGGCGGAGAGGCTCAGCACGTACATAGACCAGCACGGCCTCAAAAGGTCGTACATGAACAGGTACTTGAGCTTCTCACCCCTGCATAGGTCCTCCACGTGCAGGTTCATGGTCTTGATGTACGTCCATCCGGCGGACCCCAACTACGTTAAGGCGTGGAGGGTGGAAGCCGTCGAGGAGGCCGCTGACGAGGTCAAGATCGGGATTACGGCTGAAGGCTGGAGATACCATGTCTCGGTTAACCTTGCGGAGAGATCGGTTGAGGTTGAGAGGGAGACGGAGCAGAAGGGCTAAGGGCCGCAGAGGAGCGAGGCCTGCGCCTTGGAGGCTACTAGAAATCCACCTCACATAAGGCGTCGATAGGCATTACACCGTTCTCCGTAGCCCACTTGGAGATGAACCTCCAGTGGGTTCCGTATCTACGGTCTAAGAGGAAGAAGGTGCACCAGTCGTCTCTGTGGCGGATTCCCCTCCCCATAGCTTGGTTTGAGGCTCTGAAGGCGTCCATAACGTACCATCGCTCGCCTAGACGCGGGCCCTTCCTGTTGAGGTACTCTATCTGAGCCTTCACGGTTGGGTCTCGGTAGTCCGCGTACGGCAACCCGACGAGGATTATTCCCCTAGCCTCCTCGTAAGGGAAGTTTGAGCCCTCAGCGTTTCTCCCCCTGAAGACGGCGAAGAGGACCGCTCCCTCCTCCCTAGCGGCCTTCTTGTACTCTTCCACGATCCTAGCGTTCTCCGAGGCTCCTTCACCCTCCACGTAGACCCTCTTGCCCCCCAAGGTCAGGCTGGAACCCCTCCTCTCGATGAAGCCTAGGTCAACCCATCTCTTCATAGCCTCGATCATGAAGGCTCTCTGCGGGAAGAATATGAGGACCCCGTTCGGAACCTTCGAGACTATTGAGGCTACTCGTTCCCCGTACCTCATCAGCATCTCGTCGCTCCTCTCCTTGAAGCGGGTTGTAACCGAGGTGTCGATGAAGGTGCGGACGTTCTCCGGCTTGGCTATGGAGGAGTAAGCCCTCACCTCAACCTCCCGCAACCCAACGATCTCAGTGAACAGGTCGAGGGGGGAGAGGGTTCCAGACATTATCAGGGCGCTGAAGGCTCCCTCCACCACAGGCTTCACGGCTAAGCTCGGGTCTAGACACCGGTACTCTATGAGCCTGAATCCAGCCTTGGAGAGCCGGTATATGGCCGCGTAGCTCTCGGCCTCCCCCGAGTCGACAAGGGAGAGGAAGTTGAGAACCCCGTTCAGGTAGCAGATTGGGGCTAGGCCCCTCCCAATCTTGTAGGTGCGAATCTCCTCCACGAGGGGCTCCCAAGACTCCAAGAGGTCTCCTATGCGGCCTTCGAGAACCTCCTCTAAGTCCTGCCGGAGCTCAGGTCCCGCCTTAACCTTCGCTTCGCCTCCTCCCGGCACTGCCTCCTCCAAGTAGTTCATGAGCTCCTCGATCGGCGTGGTTGGGGCTTCGATGGCTTCAAGTTCTCTCAGGGCGTTCTTTAGGCCTCTCTCGGAGAGGGTGTCGCTTAGGGCCTCCTGGCCGATCTTGTCGGCGTTGTGAGCCTCGTCGAAGATGAGTATCTTCCCCTCAAGGTTTAGGCCGACCCTAGCCCTTATAGCCTCGTTGAAGATGTACTGGTATGGAGCCACGACGACCGTTGAGTCTTCGGAGAGCCTCCTAGCCAGGAAGTATGGGCAGACACCGGCGGTCCTCCCGATTCTGAGGAGTCTCCTAACCGAGAGGACCGGTGGAACTGCTTCTAGGTTTAGGCTCCGTGGTTCAGGCCTGTATGGGCATCGGCCCGTCTTCTTGAGTATGTTGCATGTCTCCATGGCGTCTATTGGGGGTAGGCGCCTGCAAGCCTCGTTTAGGCAGAGGTTTCTCCTGCTTGCGAGGCAGACGGCTGAGAACCGGGCTTCGGCCCACCTGTTTATCCTCTCCACCTCTTTGAGAACCTGCCTAACCTGCTCGTGTGTTCTGGTTGCGTAGATGATTCTGCGGTTTAGGGATAGAGCCACCGCCAAGGCGCAGACGGTCTTCCCGAAGCCGTTGCAGGCTTCAGCTACGAGGACGCCTCCCCTCCGGCCTAGAACCGTGTAGGCGTCCCTCATGAACTCCAGCTGCTGTGGGTAGGGGGTGTAGGGGAAGAGCCTCATGAACGGTTCTTCAAACTCGCTCTCGGAGGGCTTCTCCCTGAAGTTGGGTTCAGGCTCTTCAGCCTCCACCTCGGTCTCCGTTCTGGTCGAGTGTGTTAGGAATCTTCCGCATTCCCTGCAGAATCGGCTCTCCATAAACTCTTGGGGGGTGTGGGGTCTCCCGCACCTTGGACATACGTAGGCGCACAAGACTTCAGGCTCCTCTGAAAAGAGGCTCTTCCCCGTTTTATTTAATTATTCTCCGTTACGCCTAATAAGTGGCGGCGTATCTCTGGACGGTTGCTGAACGCGGCTCTCAGCAACCTTTTTATCTTCAAGATGGTGGAACAAGTCTTTTGAGGTGTACTGGTTTGGTTTTAGAGGTTCGCGCCGTAGCCTATTACGATGTATTCCCCAAGGAGCACAAACTCCTGATAGACATTCATCACCACTACAATCCTTCCGTGAAGAACTTCGTCGACACATTGATAAGGGATATGGACGCCGCCGGGGTGCATAAGGTCTGCCTCATCTCTTCTAGGCCGAGGCACAGCGACCAAGAGGAGAGGGACTGGAAGAGAATCTTCAAGGATTACTCCGAGAGGATAATAGGCTTCGGAACAGTCTGTCCAGGGAGGGGTCCGGAGAACAGCCCTGAGATCATTGACGAATACTATTCTAGAGGCTTCAAGGGGTTGAAGTTCATAAACCCGACTAAGAGGTATGACCACGACGACTTTCTGGTCTACTACGAGAAGGCTGAGGATTACGGTATGCCCGCCCTCTTCCACACGGGCGTCGTAGCCCGGAAGAGCTTCGATAGGAGGGAAGACGTGAGCTCCGAGTATATGCGCCCCGTACATCTTGACAGGATCGCGAGGTGGTGCCCAAAGCTCAGGATCGTTGCCGCCCACATGGGTGACCCCTGGTTCTCAGAGGCCTACAACACGTCGCAGAAGCATCCTCTAATGTGGTTGGACATCTCCGGGAAGGGAATCTGGCTTAAGGCGGAGGCTATAAGGAGGCATCTCTGGATAAGGCTTAGGCCGGAGAAGCTCGTCTTCGGACTCGACGAGCCTTCATCCCAGTATCTGAGGCTCATACATGCCTGGGACACAATCTTCTATGAGATGGGGCTTGATCAGAAGCAGAGGGACATGATCTTCGGTGAGACGGCCGCCAAGATATTAGGCATCAAGACCTGAACTGTAGAGGTAGATGGTTGCTCCTCCCTCTTCCCCTTCAAGGTTAGAGGAGGCCGAGCCGTCGGCAGAGAGCCTCAAACTCCTCGTAGCCCATCTCTTTAATTTTCTGGACCCCAAGCCTCGCGGCGACCTCCCGGATGAGGCTTGGGCTGAGCTTCCAGAACCTCTTCTTCAACCTTATCTGCTCCTGCTCCAAGCGGTGGGCTATCTCGAAGTATTCGCGGTTCCACTCCTTGTATCTCCTCGTCCGGCTCATTTCTACTCGACGCCTCCCCGCTCTATAAGGCTTATTCGGCGCATGATCGACTCGGCGAGGATGGCTTCAAGCGTTAATGCTGGCTTCTCAAGGGTGATCTCGCTTACCAGCCCGTTGGAGGTCAGCCTGTGCTCGGCTTCTGCTATGTAGTAGGTGCCTGAGAGGCCGTGTGAGGGAA